>CAIQJW010000133.1 GCA_903872255.1 uncultured delta proteobacterium
CGTTGCTCTGTCCAGTTGAGCTACAGGCGCGTGGTCGTTATTATAGCGATTTTGGGGGCTTATTTCAATATAATCGGGGAAGGCTTCTTATTTGGGGTTCCAGAAATGCCTTTTTCATTATCTGCTTGAAAAAAAGCGCAAGTAGGGTTATGTTGTTAGGGTTTAATTAATCTGACAAAACAGTTTTAACTTTCTAATATCAAAGAGGTGACTTGATGGGCAGTGTAATGAAGTGGAGGAAAAAGAAGATCAGGAAACATAAATATAAAAAATTAAGAAGGAGAACGCGGCACCAGCGCAGGAAATAGAGACCGCATCACCTTCATATTCACTTCGTCCATATTGCCCATCTTGGGCGTTTCCATTACGCCAGCCAGATGGGCAAATCTTTTATCTTTTAATAGCTGCTTGAAAAATTTGAGGCCTATTTCGCCTTCCCCTATGTGCCAGTGACGGTCGGCGCGCGCGCCTAGCGGGGATTTTGAGTCATTCAGGTGAAAGAAACCGATCTTTTCTACGCCTAGCACGCGGTCGAATTCACGGACGAAATTATTCCAGCCATGGCCCCCGGTTATTTGATGCCCGGATTGGAACAGATGGGCCGTATCTATACAGAACAGGGCCTTCCCCCTATCCTTAACGCCTTCATAGATGCGGGCCATTTCGTCAATGTTTGTCCCGAGTGCGCTGCCCTGCCCGGCCGTGTTCTCTACGAGGATGGAAACATCATAATTCTCGTGCACTGCGTTGACCGCTTGAGCTGTTACCCCGGCACCGCGCAACTTATCGGGATTTGATCCGGGATGCGCCACCAGGTATTTGATGCCGAACCGGGCGCATAATGACGCTTCATGAAGCAGGCCCTTGAGATTTCGTTCATCGCCGTCAATTTTTGCCAGGTTTGGAAGGTAGGAAAGATGGGCATAAACGGGCAGAACCGCGGATAGGCGGCTGAATGCCGCGAGATCGTTATCGGTTAATGTCCTTTGCGCCCACGACCTCGGGTTCTTTACGAAGATCTGTATCGCCTCGCATTGAAGCTTTTGCGCCTTTTCCAAGGCAGCGTCGAACCCCTGTGATATCGAGATGTGGAAGCCAATTTTCATCATAATATCCTTACAACAACATATGACAAAACATCTTGCAAATAAAGATGGAAAGATGCACAATAAAAACCATGGCAGCGGAAGCTATTGGAATAATCGTCGGCGGCGGACCGGCGCCCGGCATAAATGGGGTCATTAGTGCGGCCACGATCGAAGCGATCAATTCCGGCAAAAAAGTCTTCGGTATAATAGGGGGATTCAAGGCTCTTTTCGAGGGCCAGAAGGATATATTCCTCCCCCTCACGATAGACGATGTATCCCGCATCCACGCCACGGGCGGGTCCATTCTTCGCACGTCGCGGGACAAACCGGAAAACGCCAAGGCCAAATTCAAGACCCTTATGTCGACCTTAAAAGGGGTCGGTATCAAGTACCTCATCACGATCGGCGGCGATGGCACCCTGTATATGGCCAATTGGATAGAACGGGAAGCGCGCGGATCTGTCAATGTCGTGCATACACCGAAAACTATTGACAACGATATACCTCTCCCGGGCGGGTTCTCTACGTTCGGTTTTCAGACGGCGCGCCACGTTGGGGTCTATATCGTCAACAACATCATCGAAGACGCCCGCACGATGGGCAGATGGTATTTTATAACAACAATGGGCAGGCACGCCGGGCACCTGGCGCTCGGGATGGGCAGGGCCGCCGGTGCAACCCTGTGCCTGATACCCGAGGAGTTTCCCGAAGAAAAGCTATCATTTAAAAAAGTTGCCGATATCCTTACCGCGGCCATTCTTAAGCGCAGGAGCATGGGCAGGGATCACGGCGTAGCGATTCTTGCCGAAGGCATATCCGAAAAGTTTGACCTCAAGGAATTACGGGAGCATGAAGAGGTCGAAAAGAATGAAAAAGGCGAACTCAAGTTGTCCGAAATACAGCTTGGCAGGGTGCTCAAAGACTTCGTCAATAAGACCCTGGCCGGACTGGGCATTGAGGTCGGCATCGTCGATAAGAATATCGGGTATGAACTGCGTGCGGCAAACCCTATTCCCTTTGATGTGGAATATACCCGTAATCTCGGCTACGGCGCCGTCAGGTTTCTCTTAAGGGGCGGCTCAGGTTCTATGATAGTTCAATTCGAAGGTAATCTGAGGCCCGTACCTTTTGTGGAAATGATAGACTACAGGACCGGAAAGGTGAAGATAAGGACCGTCGACACAACGACAGAGACATACGAGGTTGCCAGAAAATACATGATCCGACTTGAAAAAGAAGACCTTGCAGGCCATAACCTTGAACAGATCGCCAGAACCTCAAATATGTCTCCCGAAGATTTCAAGGCACGTTTTGAATACACGCTGGGTTCACCCTGCATTTAATCACCTTCCGACAGGACAGGAAAACCGGTACCGATTACAATGATTGACGAAAAGAAAAAATTTCAGGAAGTGCTTAATGTCGGCCTTGAGGTCATACAAACTCGGGATATTGACATCCTGCTGGAAAGGATCCTCACAAAAGCCAGATACCTGACAAGCGCCGACGCGGGGTCCATTTACATAAAAGAAGGCGATACGCTCCTTTTCAGATATACGCAAAACGAAACTCTTCAAAAGCTATTGCCGCCGGGCAAGAAACTGATCTATTCCACGTTCACCGTCCCCGTAAATAGCCAATCCATCTCCGGTTATGTGGCAGATACAGGGCGGGTCGTTAATATCGAAAATGTCTACGACCTGACGGATAGTGTCCCGTTCTGCTTTGATCCATCGTATGACAGGCTGTCCGGGTACAGGACACAGTCGGTCCTGTGCTTTCCCCTGAAAACGAATACCGACGAGGTTATCGGGGTACTTCAGCTTATCAATGCAACCGATGAACTGGGGAATATCATACCATTCCAGCCTGAAGACGAACCCTTTGTCGTGCATTTCGCCAATAATGCGGCAATTGCCATCGAACGCGCAACGATGACCCGCGATATCATCCTGCGCATGATCAAAATGGCAGAGCTTCGCGACCCCATGGAAACCGGTGCGCACGTCAACAGGGTCTCGTCATACTCGGTGGAATTGTATGAGGCCTGGGCACACTTAAAAGGAATTAACAGGGCCGAGATAGAACAGAACAGGGACATCCTCAAGATGTCGGCGATGCTTCATGATGTCGGCAAGGTTGCCATCACGGACCTCATCCTCAAGAAGCCGGCCCGCCTCGACACCGGCGAATTTGAGATAATGAAGCAGCATACCTATCTGGGCGCCAGGCTTTTCGCGAGTCAGCGGTCCGATTTTGATAAGGCGTCTTTCCTCGTCACTCTGAATCATCATGAACGATGGGATGGCCAGGGATACCCCGGCTTCATCGACTACGCAACGGGGGAACCCCTGCTTGGCTATAAGGGCAATGACGGCCATGCAACCGGCAAGAAAAGCGAGGAGATCCCGGTCTTCGGCCGCATCGTAGCTATCTGCGATGTCTTCGATGCGCTGAGTTCCGGGAGGTCATACAAGAAACCGTGGGAAGAAACCCGGGTCCTCGAGACCATGGCGAGCGAAAAGGGCCAGCATTTCGACCCTGAAATGCTCGATCTATTTTTCTCAAACCTCGAAATAGTCCGCAATATTATGCAATTGTACCCGGAAACAAAGGAATAGAATATCATCTCTCGCCCGTCCCCGTGAAAAATTAGCCATAAACCCTTTCAATCCTCCTTGAGATCTTGCACAGGATCTCGTAAGGGATCGTTCCCGCATTTTCGGCCATTTCGTTCGCGGAAACCCGGACCCCTTCCCGGTCACCTTCACCGAGCAGGATCGCTTCGTCGCCGCTTTTGACCGTGTCTAAACCGGTCACGTCGGCGAGGATCCAATCCATGCATACCCTTCCGGCAATAATGCATCTCGTGTCGTTTATCAACACGGCGCCCTTGTTTGAAAGCGACCGCGGGTAGCCATCGGAATACCCGACGGGTATGTACGCGATCTTCGATGGCCGGCAGGTTGTGAATGTTCTGCCGTAGCTTAATGACATCCCCGCAGGAAAATCCCTGCAAAATGCTATGCGGGCGGAAAGTTTCATTACCTGCCGCAAGGGGAGAGATTGTTCCAGCGATAAAGACGGATGGGAACCGTAAAGACTTATGCCCGCCCGGACCATGGAGAAATGCGCCTCCGGATAGTTAATGATTGCCCCGCTGTTGCTCATGTGGATATATTCGGGATCAAATCCGGCCGACCGGAACCTGTCAATTATCGTGCGGAACGTCCCGACCTGTGAAAGCCCGTATTCGTCGCGTGCCTCGGATACTGAAAAATGCGACATGAGGCCTTCGATATGTATACCCGGCGTATTGTCAAGCATCTGCACTACCTCTCGCGCCTCCCCGGGCTGAAATCCCAGCCTTCCCATGCCGGTGTCAAATTTGAGGTGTATCTTAAGCGGTCTCCCAAAACCCTGCGTGGCTTCGACGAGCCTTGCCAGTACCACGCGATCGTAGACAACAGGGGTCAGGTCATACCTGACCACAGGTTCGACCTCATCCCAGGAAAATATCCCGCTCATGATGAGCACCGGCTTTATGATGCCGCCCGACCTTAAGTCGATCCCTTCATCTATCGTCGCCACACCGAGGTAGTCTATTCCTATCGATTCAAGTTTTTTCGATATCTCGACCGCCCCATGTCCATAGGCATCGGCCTTAACGACCCCCAGGAGCCCGGCACCGGGGCTCAAGCGGCTCCGGATGGACAGGCAGTTGTACTCGAGGGCATTAAGGTCGATATACGCGACCGCCCTCGAAACCTTCGACATGAGAATACCCCCTTTATTCGTTGACGATCGTTCTGAACACATTCTCGCACGCCTCGATAGTCCGGTCTATGTCGGACTGGCTGAGAGCGCACGTAAAAAATGACGCTTCAAACTGGCTCGGGGCAAAAAAGATCCCGTTTTCCAGCATTCCCTTGAAGAATTTTTCATAGAGTTCCCTGTCGCAGGCAGAGGCACTTTCGTAATCCGTCACCGCAGACCGGGAAAAGAAGCCTGTGAACATGCCTGTTATCGAATTTATCCGGTAAGGCACGCCATATCGTCCCGCGATCTCAAGCACCGCGCCCGACAATCTCTCGCCGGCCCCGGCAAATCCGGGGTAAATTTCACCGGCATTGCTCTTAAGGCGGCCAAGGACATGGATCCCGGCCCTGACGGCAACCGGGTTACCGGATAGAGTGCCGGCCTGATATATATCGCCCAGAGGAGCGAGACGTTCCATGATATGCCTTTTCCCGCCAAAGGCCCCGACGGGGAACCCGCCGCCGATTATCTTCCCGAGACAGGTAAGGTCCGGATCGATCCCCCAGATGTGCTGGGCACCCCCGAACCCGACTCGAAAGCCGCTGATGACCTCATCGAAGATAAGGAGAATGCCCCGTTCCCCGCACAGCTTTTCAAGGCCCTTGAGAAAGCCCTCCTCGGGAAGGATAACGCCCATATTCCCCATGATCGGCTCAATAATGACGCACGCAATATCGTCGGACCCGTCCATGATGTCCCGAACCGTCCCGAGTCTGTTGAAATCCGCGACATATGTGTGTTTTGCGAGGTCTGCCGGGACACCTGCGCTATCGGGAATGCCGAATGTCGCAAGACCTGAACCCGCTTTGACGAGAAGGCTGTCGACGTGCCCGTGGTAGCATCCCCGGAACTTGATGATGCCGTCCTTCCCCGTATATCCGCGTGCGAGCCTTACCGCGCTCATGGTCGCTTCCGTCCCCGATGTGGTCAGGCGAATTGAGTCCATCGACGGGAATGCGTCCACAATTAAGCGGGCAAGCTCGATCTCGTACGGATGGCATGCCCCGTAGCTTGTCCCGTCCTCCAGTGCGTCTTTTACGGCAGTGATCAGGGCATCGTCGGCATGCCCCAAGACGATAGCCCCCCATGATGATACATAGTCTATGAAGGAATTGCCGTCCACATCGTAAAGGTAAGCTCCCTTTGCGCGCTTAACATAGAACGGCCTGTCGTTAACCGACTGGAATGCCCGCACGGGGCTGTTGACGCCGCCCGGAATCAACTGCCGGGCCTCGATACAATATTCGTCAGATCTGGTTTTTATCATGTCCCTACCGAAAAAGATGTTTTTTTAAATTCGCGTTTGCTGAAGAGCACCTTATAGTCATTGATGCCGGACCTGGCAGCCATTGCAGCGATCACCGCGGTGCACGCCTCGCGTGTTTTCCCGTGCACCATCGTGTAGAGGTTGTACGGCCAATACCCGCCGGTGGCGCGCTCGTAGCAATGGCTCACCTCGCCGAAGCCTGCCATGATGGCCCCGACCTCCTCGACCTGGTCCGCCGGGACACTCCAGACAACCATCGCATTGCCTTCATAGGAAACCGCCCGGTGTGCGACCATGAGCGAGATCCTCCGGATAATTCCTTTTTCCATGAGGAGGGTAATTTCCCGGATCAATTGCTCCCCTGTCATCCCCATCTGCCCGGCCATTGTTTCATATGGTCTGTCGGTGATCGGGAAATCGGCGGGAAGCGCTTCGAGAACGCTTTTCATCACGTCTATTGTTACATATCCGGGAAAACCATTACAGATAAATTATCGTTTAAAAAAAACTTTACAATGCACCTTCGG
Source organism: uncultured delta proteobacterium (assembly GCA_903872255.1). GTDB lineage: Bacteria > Desulfobacterota > Syntrophorhabdia > Syntrophorhabdales > Syntrophorhabdaceae > Delta-02. The sequence continues at coordinate 6,702 of CAIQJW010000133.1, forward strand.
ACATGTTGTAACTATCAATTCATAAATTGCACCGTAGTGCCTGCATCATGGCATGAGAATTCTGTTATTACGAGTAAAGGAGCCCGGCATGGTAAAACCAGCATCGAGAATTGAACAGATCCCGCCATATCTTTTTGCGCGTATCGATAAAAAGAAAGAAGAGATCAGGAAAAAAGGAATGGACCTCGTCGATTTTGGCATAGGCGATCCGGACATACCTACGCCTGCCAATATCATAGCAAAGATGAAAGAGGCCGTGGACGACCCGAAAAATCACCGCTATCCCAGCTATGAAGGAATGCCGGAATTCCGGCAGGCCGCGGCGACCTGGTATAAAAGGCGGTTTGGGGTCGATCTCGACCCTGCGACCGAGGTCGTAACACTCATCGGCTCTAAGGAAGGAATAGCGCACATACCGTGGGCATATGCCGAAGAAGGGGACGTTGTCCTCGTCCCATCCCCCGGATATCCAGTATATAAGATCGCCACGACCTTTGCCGGTGCCACCCCCTATATCATGCCCCTTAAAGAAGAAAATGGGTTTTTGCCCCGGTATGAGGATATCCCTGAAGACATCCTGAAAAAAGCAAAACTCCTCTTCATAAATTATCCCAACAATCCGACAGGCGCCTGCGCCGATGACAGCTTTTACGAGAAAACGCTGGAGCTTGCGAAACGCTACAATATACTTATCTGCCACGATGCCGCATACAGCGAAATAGCCTACGACGGATACAGGCCGAAGAGCATCCTGGAATTCGACAGGGACAAAAAATATTCGCTGGAATTTCATTCATTGTCGAAGACGTATTGCATGACAGGCTGGCGGATCGGTTTCGCAGTTGGTTGTTCAGACGGTATTTACAATCTCGGGAAACTCAAGACGAACATCGATTCGGGCGCATTTCAGGCGGTACAATATGCCGGCATCGAGGCCCTGATGGGCGATCAGACCTCTGTTGCGGAACTCAACGCACGGCTGGAAAAAAGGCGGGACATGGCAGTCGAAGCCTTCAAAACGCTCGGCGTCGACATAAAAGGCCCGAAGGCCACCTACTATATCTGGGCGAAAGTGCCAAAAGGGTTTACATCATCCGATTTCTGTGAAAGACTTATTGAGGAAACGGGTATCGTCGTTACGCCGGGGAGCGGTTTCGGCGATGAAGGTGAAGGTTATTTCCGGATCTCAATAACGCTGGGAGAAGAGAAGATAGCCGAGGCGGCACGGC
>CAIQJW010000134.1 GCA_903872255.1 uncultured delta proteobacterium
CCCGCCAGTTTCGCGGAGATAAATGCGATGGGGAATCCCGTCGCCTTCGACGCAAGGGCTGATGAGCGGGACGTCCTGGGATTTATCTCGATAACGACGATGCGTCCGGTTTCGGGATCATGGGCAAACTGGATATTCGTGCCGCCGATCACCTGGATGGCTTCAACGATCCGGTACGAATAGTCCTGCAGTTTTTTCTGGACCTCTTGGGAGATGGTGAGCATCGGCGCGCAGCAGAATGAATCTCCCGTATGGACGCCCATGGGGTCGATATTCTCGATGAAGCATACAGTGATCATCTTGTTGTCGGCATCGCGCACGACTTCGAGTTCGAGTTCTTCCCAGCCGACCACCGCCTCTTCAACGAGTATCTGCCCTATGATGCTTGCAGAGATGCCGCGACTCGCGATCGTTTTCAATTCTTCCTTATTAAATGCTATGCCGCCGCCGGTCCCTCCCATCGTATAAGCAGGGCGGATAACGACGGGATATCCCAGTCGGTCGGCAATATCAAGGGCCTCTTCGATAGAATAGGCAAGTGCGCTTTCAGGCATGGGGATACCCAGCTTGACCATGGTCTTTTTAAACTCGTCCCTATCTTCGCCGCGCTCGATCGCATCGGCCTGAACGCCGATTATGCGGACCCCGTGCTTGTCGAGAATTCCCCTCCGGGAAAGCTCGGCAGCCAGGTTGAGGCCCGTCTGGCCCCCGAGGTTGGGGAGAAGTCCCTGCGGTTTTTCCTTTTCGATGATCTTTTCAATAACATCGATAGTAAGGGGTTCCAGATATGTCTTGTCGGCCATGCCCGGGTCGGTCATGATCGTTGCGGGATTCGAATTTACAAGAACTATTTTGTAGCCGGCGGCGCGCAAAGCCTTGCATGCCTGGGTGCCCGAATAGTCAAATTCACATGCCTGGCCGATAATGATCGGACCGGAACCAATAATGAGCACTTTTTCGATACCTTTGATCCTGGGAGGCTTTTTCATGGCGGGGGTGTCCTTTCGGATTTGCTCTGCATCGTAACAGAAGAATGTGGGCGAGTCAAGGGTTTTCACCGGGTCCGATCGAGAGATATGAACACTTTCGAGACCGGCAGTTGCAAAGCACCGGGCAGAAGACCGCCTTTTAGACTGCCTGATCACATGGCCGCGATGCGGGATCCTTGATCGATTGCTGGGTCCTTGCGCCAGGAAGCGTAAGGCAGAAAATGAGGATAACGGCAAACAGCACTATCTTGAGAACAATTCCGCCCTTGATGATCGATCGCCTGTTCCGGAACGAGATGGGGGCGAACTGCATTGAACTGAGGTCGTTATAGCTTTTCTTCGCGTGTCTTGCCGCATACGCGATGAGCAGCAAGCCAAGGATGATTAGCAGAACGTAAAAGAACTGCTGTGTCCCTGCATTCAGGGTAAAATGGCGTGACGATATACTGAAATAATCGATAATTAATGACCCGAGCCCCGACCAGAAAATGAAATGACCTGTTGTTTTGCCCCGGCCGGGAATAGTCTGTCCTCCCGCAATGGCGAGGAGAATGAAAAATATAATGAGGTCCTTGAGCGCCTCATACAGTGCAACGGGATGCCTGAATCCATCGCTGTAGGGAAATTTAACCCCCGGCCATCCCCCGGTAACGGAGCCGTACAATTCGCCGTTCAGGTGATTGCCGATCCGCACCAGAAGCAGCAAAAGGCACAACGGGATGACGATCTCGTCGGCAATGACAAGGAATTTTGTCCTGTATACCAGGGAAAAGACAAGGACAGCAACGATCATCCCTGCTACGACCCCGGTTAAGGCCATTCCGCCATGCCAGAGGGATGCCATTTCCAGGTATTTCCCGTGGAATATGTCGCGTTCATAGATAAATACGGTGAAACTGCGCCCGCCCAATAGACTGAAGACGCAAAAGATAAGCGAAAGATCGATGGCCTTCGAGGGAGAAATGCCGATATATGTGCGCCTCAGTATCAGCCACAGGCAGACAAAGAAAAACCCGACCGCATAGGCAAGTCCATGATACCAGAAGCCGATTCCCCATATTTCCGCAAATACGGGATGTACATTGAGGACATAAGGTCCGTCGAATACGATGATAACCCCCTGACGGTTGGTGCGGTGTTTTCCCGTTTTCTCTCATTCTCCTATTCCCGCGGCAACATTGTCAACTGAAGAATATAATCCTTTGTTTTATAAACGAGACCCTCCCGTTGCGGGAGGGGATTGGGGAACATGAAAATAAATGGGGTGGTATGGGGGGGGTTATGAATCTGATTTTTCGAAAGCTTCCTTTGGTGCATTGCAGATCGGGCAACTCCAGTCAGCCGGAAGCTGATCGAATGGGATCTTTTCTACCTTTTCATCGTGCTTGTAGCCGCACACCGAACATGTCCAGACCATAATCTACACCTCCTTGATCGTTTTTTAATTCTTTTCCGTATCTTGAGCCGCGCAATCTTTACACATCCCGTAAAAATCGACACGGTTGCCGATTATTTCGAACCCGCGTTTCTCCTCCTCGGAAAGCCCGAGGGAGAATTCTGTGAAGATGTCAACGACCTTCCTGCATTGCATACATATCAGGTGATGGTGGGGCCCAGTATTAGGATCAAACCGCTTTTTCGCCGGATCAATCGAAAGCTCGACCACCATTCCCTGTTCTTTCAAGGTTTCCATCGTATTATAGACGGTCGCGAGGGACATGGTGGGAAATTGCTCATGTAAAGCCCCGTATATATCGGATGCACTCGGGTGTGTTACATTTCCATCGAGGTATCCCATGATTGCCATCCTCTGCGGCGTCATTTTCATTGTTTTGTTTAAACCTTTTACCATATGATAACTAATCTCATTTGAGATACATTATTATATTGTAGTAATTATTGTCAAGTGTTTTATAAAAAATCTTTACGCTGCGTTTTTGGCGAAAGCTTAGTATCAGCCGCCATCCCGCATCGAATGTTCAGTTTTGACGAACCAGGCTGCCGGGTTCTCAAAATATTCCTCGGCATCCCTGAGCGAAAGATAGTGCTCGTATTCGATGGATGAAAGAAGCCCGAAAAATGCCTTTTCCCGTTCATCCGTCGAAGATGCCGCAAGGTCTTTGTAAAAAATAACCCCTTTTTCTTCAAATTCCACCGCTGTTTTAACGGCCCCCAGATCATCCGCATCGCACGGCTCCGACGCATCGACCTTCTTAAGGGTATTAACGAGAATATCTCTTACATTGGTCTCGTTTACCGTGAGAGGTACCGTTTCGGGCCACCTGGCGTTGACCTTCCATTCTTCGTGAAGTTTTTTCAACCTTTCGTAATGTTCCGTCTCATCCAGGGCTATGCGGCTGAACATTTCCCTGCCGGGAGCGTTTTTCGTCCGCGCGGCGTTTTTAAGGTAAAAATCGCGCTCGCGAATTTCGTTGTTAAGGGCCACTTCCAGGGCATCCAACCTTTGTTCGTTATCCATGGCGCACCTCTTCTTATTATTTGAGGTAAATATATGTTTTGGAAAGGGAATAATCAAGTGGGGATAGGCAGCCTTTACGCCTTACGATCAAATGATGAGTCTGTCGACCACCACTTCATCGATCCTTTTCCTGCCGAGAAGGGCCATAAGAAGGCGGTCGATGCCCACACTCACGCCGGTACAGGCATGTTCGATCATTCCAAGAGATTCAAGGAACGCGGCATCAGGGGGGAGAAGCCTTTTTCCCATCCGGGCCCGTTCGCGATTATCCTCATCGAAACGTTTCTGCTGTTCTTCGGGATTGGTGAGCTCAGTATAGCCGTTCGCTATTTCAAGGCCATCGATGTAAACCTCGAACCTCTCGACCATATTCGGCCTGTCATCCAGCTTTTTCGCCATTGTCGAGATCGAAGAAGGCCACCCGTATATGATGTAGGGCCTGCCATTATATAATTTCTGTTCTATTTCCTGTATGAAAACCTTGAAAAAAAGACTGTTCCAGTCGTCTTTGTCGTCAATTCCTAAAAACCCCCTGCCATTAAGGACGGCAAACAAGGTGTTCCGGTCAAGGGGAAAAGGATCAAAACCCATGATGTCAAGGAACAACCGGTCCATTTCGTATATCATGAACGGGGCTGTGAACTTTTTGTTTTCCGTCACGGGAAGGCGCTCGGAAACATACTCAATGAGGCCGCCCGTCTCGGCCATAATGTCCCGGCAAGACCCTTCGCGGTACCATTCGAGCATTGTGAACTCTGTATTATGGACTTCCTGATGATCTTCGACCCTCCACACTTTACAGATCTGGAAGATCCTTTTATGGCCCGACCGCAGGAGTTTTTTGAGCCCCATCTCCGGCGATGTATGGAGAAAGAACGGGCCCTTTCCGGATACGCTTACTTCGAGGGGATCAATATGCGGGTCGGGAGGGCAGGTGGCCATAAGGTGCGCAGTCTCGACCTCGAGATAATTCCGCGCGTAGAAAAACTCACGGGTCGCCCTGAGTAATCGATGCCGCACTTCCATGATCTCGTTGATCCGCTTTGTATCGTTGGTTGACATTCGTTGCCCGCACGTCCCGTTGTTGCAATTCATGCAGTAAATAAGTATACTTTGCCTTGCGGAGAGGTGACCGAGTTGGCCGAAGGTGCTCGCCTGCTAAGCGAGTGTACGGGTTAAACCGTACCCAGGGTTCAAATCCCTGCTTCTCCGCCATTCCAGAATTATCAGGATTCAATTACCCGGAAGACCCTGTATCGTGCAGACGTGCTGTCAGCACTTCTTTTAGTTTCTGAAACTGGTCCTCAAGTTCGGGCATCCTGTTCCGGATCAAAGCCAGGTCTTCCGCTTTCCCCGCCAGTTCCATGTCGTACGCTATCAACCGGAGTCTTTCGGCGCCTACATTTGCCGCAGCGCCTTTTATTGTGTGAGCGCTGCGCTCGGCACTATGGACATCGCCTGACCCGACATATTCCTTGAATTTATCGATCTGATCCGGTATGTCGTCGAGAAACGTACGTATTATTATTGAGGCCAGATCGTGGTCCCCCATGAGAAATTTGTCCATTACCGTGCTATCAAAGATCGGGGCTTCATTTTTACCGCCACCTCTTTTTGCGGCTGATTGAGGAACGGACCGCCCGGGATCACCGGGATCCGCCCATTTATAGACCATCTTTTCCAGCTGCCCCGGCATGACGGGCTTGCTCAGGTAATCGTTCATGCCTGATTCCAGACAGCGCTCCCTGTCGCCCCGCATTGCATGAGCGGTCATCGCAATGATCGGTATGTCGTGGTCCTGCACCTGAGATTGCGGGTCACGTATGCGGCGCGTTGCCTCCAATCCATCCATTTCGGGCATTTGCACGTCCATCAGCACCAGGTCGTAGGGGATGGTTTCGAGGGCCCGGACTGCTTCCGCACCGTTCGCTACAGCCTCGGCATGAAAACCCAGTTTCTTCAAAATACCCATCGCAACCTGCTGGTTTGTTATATTGTCTTCTGCAATGAGGATCCGAATTCCGCTTCGCCGCATTTCACGAACCAGGTGGCGCGTTACAATAGACGGCTGTTCATTCGATCCCGCGGACGATAATACTGCGTTCAGGCAGCCGAAGAGCTCGGTTTGCCGGGCAGGCTTGGTCAGGTACCCTGAAAAACCGTTTTCCTCCATTTTCCGGGCGTCTCCGCGCTGGCCAAGCGAACACAAAAGGATCAACCTTGTTTCAGAGAGCTTGTCGTCGCCATGAATGGCCCGCCCCAGAGCAGCCCCATCCATGCCGGGCATCTGCATGTCGATGATTGCTATCCTGAATGGGTTACCCTGCTCTTTGGCCTTATAAAGCGCCTCGAGTGCGGAAGGCCCATCGCCTGCCTCGTCGATGCGTACGCCCCATGCCCTTAATTGCGCTCCGAGGACCTCCCGGTTTGTCGCGTTGTCATCCACTACCAGAACACGGATATCCTTGAGCTCCGCCGCGGGCTGAATTTGTCCGCGCCTCTTGTCGGGTTGTTTTATAAAACGGGCGGTGAATAAAAATTCGGACCCGGTGCCGACGCCGCTCGTTAATTTGATGCAACCTCCCATCATTGTCGCAAGTTCCTTCGAGATGGCAAGCCCCAACCCGCTGCCGCCATACTTGCGGGTCGTCGATGCATCGGCC
>CAIQJW010000135.1 GCA_903872255.1 uncultured delta proteobacterium
AGGCACTCAACATTAACCGCACAACCCTTATCGAGAAAATGAAGCGGCTCGGCCTCGACAGACCGTCAAATTCTTGACAATCAAAAATGGTTCTACGTTCTATGTTCTGACTTCCATAGATCGTCATTCCGGCCTTAAGGAGACTGTGCCGTAATCCCTCACCCGTTATCCAGGGGCATCACCCGGGCGCGGGAATCCACTCCCCCCGCCGTCATCCCGGGCGCATCACCAGGACCGGTGAATACCCCCCCGCCGTCATCCCGGTTTACCGGGATCCAGTGTCTTTTCTTTTTATTATTAATCACTTAACATTCACAGAAACCTCGAATGAGCAAACAACCCTGCGCATATATCCTCGCCGGTAAAAGGAACGGAACCTTACTGGAATGACCTTTATTCAGGTATTGTTTGAATTATTCATTAGAGAAGAAAAGGCAAAGACACTGGATCCCGGTAAACCGGGATGACGGCGGGGGGGGATTGCGACATAATCCCCGCCTAAATTAAGGCTTTTTCTCTATGTTTTTAACGTGGAACGTAGAACCCGGAACGTAGAACCATTTTCTCTGGCACTTTTTTTGCACTGTTTTTCCGCATGCAAAGACCGGAAGTTCAATTACTCGAAAATGCTTTCAGTGAATTTTCCAAGGCATCCGATTCCATGATCAGCCATTACGGTATGCTGGAAAACCAGATCAAGAACCTGAAAATGGAGCTTGAACAGAAGAATGCAGCCCTTGAAAGGGCAAGCGAATATCTCTACACAGTGCTCAATTCGCTTCCTGTGGGTGTTGTCGTCCTGAATGGCAGGTCAGTTGTCTTTGCCAACAAGAACGCCGAGGAATTGATCCCTGAAGGGATCGTAGGGAATTTGAGCAGCACAGCCGACAAAACGGGCGAGATACGCAGCGGGATAGGCCGGTACCGGTGGAAGACCGAAGCCCTGGGCAATGGTTTTGAAGGCAACTATGTCGTGGCGATCGAAGATGTCACCGAGATCGAGAGGATGAAGGAGCACGTGGAAAGGGATGAAAGACTGCGGGCGATGGGAGAAATGGCGGCCCGGATCTCGCATGAGATAAAGAACCCCTTGGGAAGCATGGAACTCTTTCTGTCGATGCTCATAGCCGGCAAAATGCGGGTAAAAGACCGCAAATATGTCGAGTACATCCTCTTTGGCGTCAAAACGATAGACAGAATAATCAATAACATCCTCTCATATACACGCCCGAAAGAGCTATCGCTGAAAGAAGGCGCACTGAGGGCGGTTGTCAGCGATACGCTCGAGTTTATGAGCATATCGACGGAAGTCCGAAATATAGACCTTCAGTTCGCCCCGGCATCTGACGGGACTGCACTCTTTGATCCCGATATGATAAAGCTTGTCATCATGAACCTCATAAGCAACGCGATGGACGCCGTTGGCCTAAATGGAAGGATCAAGGTCGATATCCGCGAAAATGAAAGATACGGGGTCATCGTGGTGAGCGACAACGGGCCGGGTATGACGGAAGAATTGCGGAGAAGCATCTTCAATCCTTTTTTTACAACGAAAGATAAGGGCATGGGCCTTGGACTTTTCATTGTTTACAACATAGTGAAGGCACATGGCGGATCGATAGAGGTGGAATCGGAAGAAGGATCAGGTTCTTCCTTTCTTATCTATATTCCGAAGGAGAGGCTGACAGTCTTATGAAAACGAATGTTCTCGTTGTTGATGATGACAATCATATGCGGATCGCGCTGAAGGAATCCCTGGCCCGTGAGGGCTACAATGTGGCGCTGGCCGAGGATGGGAAAATGGCCATGGTAGAAATGGACCGGAAACCCTATGATCTTGTCATAACGGATGTCAAGATGCCTCACCTGGGTGGAATTGATCTTTTGAAGGCTATCAAGGCGACATCACCCCTCATGCCGGTAATCCTTATGACAGGATACGGTACCGTTCAAGATGCAGTGAAAGTCATAAAAGAAGGGGCATACGACTATATTCAAAAGCCATTTAATACCGACACCCTGTACAGCGTCGTCAAGCGTGCGCTTGGCGTAAACAGCGGGAAGATCATCTTTGTATCCCGGGCAATGAAAGAGGTCCTTGTAAAGGCCGAGAGGGTTGCCGACTCGGATGCATCCGTTCTCGTGCTCGGCGAAAGCGGCGTTGGCAAAGAGTTGATATCGAGATTCATCCATGAAAATTCAAGCCGGGTACATATGTCGTTTGTTGCCGTGAATTGTGCCGCGCTGCCGGAAAATCTTCTCGAGAGCGAGCTCTTCGGGTATGAAAAAGGGGCATTTACAGGGGCAATGACGCGTAAACCTGGGAAATTCGAGCTTGCAGATAAGGGCACGATCCTCCTTGATGAGATAACCGAGATGGACTTGAGGCTCCAGGCGAAGCTCCTTCGCGTGCTTCAGGAACAGGAACTGGAGGTGCTTGGCGCGCGTGCTCCGCGCAAGATCGATGTGCGTATTATAGCGACGACGAACAGGGACATAGTGAAAACCGTTACTGATGGCACTTTCAGAGAAGACCTTTATTATCGCCTCAGCGTTTTTCCGATAACAGTTCCAGCCCTTAGGGAGAGGCGCGAAGATATTCCGCCGCTTGTTGATTATCTTCTGAAAAAACATTCCCGGGGTATGGATATAGGGGTAAGCGACGAAGTAATGAACCATTTGACGAATCGGCATTGGAAAGGCAATGTGCGGGAACTGGAAAATGTCGTAGCCCGGGCATGCATATTGTCGGGCGGCTCGGTCATAACGATGAGCCATCTGGACGAGGGGCGGCCCGTCCCGGGCGAGGCGCCGGTGAGCTCGGTCCGCGAGATGGAAACGAAGCTCATTCTAGATGCATTGCGGTCGGTTCGGGGCAACCGTTCCAAGGCCGCCGGCATTCTTGGCATCACAGCGCGGACGCTCAGGAACAAAATCAACGAATACCGGGCAATGGGTATCGAGATACCGGTGAGGGAGTATTGATATGCAGATCGTAGACCTTATAGGGAAAGCCCTTTCAGTACGCGCCTTTTATCATAAGGTCGTATCGGCAAACATAGCGAATTCAGAGACACCCGGGTATAAGGGAAAAAACATCGATTTCCGGAACGAACTCGACAAACGCGCGGGACTGACGGGCCTGACGTCTCAGGGAACAGAGGACTACACGATCACAGAGAATGATACCGGTGACGGGTTCAAGCGTATGGATGGGAACACGGTCGAACTGGAGAATGAAACTGTCAAGCTTACAGAAAACCAGCTTATGTACCAGGCCCTGGTCCAGATGGCAACCAAACGTTTCTCCATGATCAGATATCTGATCAGTGAAGGGAGGGGGTAAGATATGGGAGCTTTTGATATTTTCAAGATAAGCGCTTCGGGGATGAAATCGCACAGGACCAGGATGAATACGATCGCCTCCAACCTTGCAAACGTCCAGACAACAAAAACCGAGGAAGGAGGTCCATACAAAAAAAGGGAGGCTGTATTCAAGGCTGTTGATGTTTCCGATGGCAAAGGCTTTGCGGGTTCCCTGTCGAAAAAAGTGGAAGGCGTAGAGGTTGATGGCATCCAGGAAAGCGACAAACCTTTCCTGATGGTATACAATCCCGGCCATCCCGACGCCAACCCCGAAGGATATGTTACCTACCCGAATGTCAACATGATGGAGGAAATGACGGATATGACAGCTGCTGCGCGGGCATATGAGGCCAATGTCAATGTTTTGACCACGACCAAGGACATGTTCCTCAAGACCCTCGAGCTCATTAAATAGGGAGGCGGACCATGAAGATTGAGAATTTTTCTCTCCCCAACTTTGGCGATATCCAGAAGCCGGCAAATGATAAGGCAAAAACGTCTTTCGGCGATGCCCTGAAAGATTCGATCAAGAAGGTCTCCGAACTCGAAAAGGACGCCGGTCAGGAAATGGAGAAACTGGTCAAGATGGAGAATACGGATATTCAAAGCACAATGATAGCCGTCGAGAAAGCCGATCTCTCTTTTCGGATGATGATGCAGATACGCAATAAGATCATATCTGCCTATGAAGAAATAATGAGAATGCAGGTATAGCCTATGCCTCCTATGAACGAACTCCTTAATACCGGCAGGAATTTCGTAAGAACGACCCCGACAAGCAAACTGTACATGTACGTCTTTTTGTTCATAGCTGTCGTGGGCGGTTCTATTATCGGTCTTACCTTCCTTCAAAAAGAGACATATCAGACGCTTTTCGCCGGGCTCTCGACGGAGGACGCCTCTGTGATCGTTGCGAAGCTGAAGGAGATAAAGGTCCCGTACAAACTGACGCTCGGCGGGACAGCCATATCCGTGCCCAAGGACAAGGTGTATGATGTCCGGCTTCAGCTTGCCGGTCAGAACGCCCTTCCCGGCGGAGGTGGGATCGGTTTTGAATTGTTCGACAAGACCAATTACGGCATGACCGAATTTATGCAAAACGTCAATTATAAACGGGCGATACAGGGAGAACTGTCACGTACGATAAACCAGATGCCGGAGGTAAAGGCTTCCAGGGTCCATATCGCAATTCCAGAAAAGACGCTTTTCACCGACCGGGAAAAAGAGGTCACGGCGTCCGTGTTCCTGAAATTGAGATCCGGTAAGTCACTGGGCAAGGAGCAGGTGTCCGCCATGGTCCACCTCATATCGGGCAGTATCGAAGGCCTGAAACCGGACAATGTCACAATAGTTGATTCGTTTGGCAAGATCCTGAATAAAGCCGGCAGCTCGGGTACGGACATGGCAATGTCCGGCCAGCAGTTCGAAGTACAGAAAAATGTCGAACGAACCATCGAAGAATCTGTCCAATCAATGCTTAACCGGTTCATCCCGGCCAATAAATCGATCATTCGTGCTAACGTCGAGCTGAATCTTCGCAAGGTTGAGAAGGTTGAAGAGGAATATGACCCGAATAAAAGGGTGCCGACAAATGAGCGTAAAAGCAAGGAAAAAAGCGTAAATAGAACAGCAGGTACAGCCGGTGTCCCCGGTGTCGCATCGAATGTGCCCAACGTGGTCGGCAAAACATCCGCAGGTCAGCCGAAAGTTGAAGCGGCTTCATCCTCGGGCAGGGGCAGCGAATCTGAGCGCGAGGAATCGCAGGTAACGTACGAAGTCGGCAAGACTGTCAAGAAGATCGTGGAACCTTATGGGGATATCAAGAAAATGTCGGTTGCGATCGTTATCGATGGAAAATACGAAAAGGTAAAAGGCCAGAATGGGGAGGAGCTCAAATATTCCCCGAGATCTCAGAAAGAACTTACCGATATCAAAGGCATCGTATCCAGGGCAGTGGGCATAGACGAAGAACGCGGCGATAAGATAGAGGTTCTCAATGTCCCGTTCGAAATTGAGAACCTGGCCGATGAAAAGGGCCTTCTCGATGCGGCCGATCGTAAAGAGATGATCTA
>CAIQJW010000136.1 GCA_903872255.1 uncultured delta proteobacterium
GACTGTGGTAGTCGCGGCTTTCGTATGAAGCCGCTAAATTGAGATAGTGTTCTGACTCGTCTTTTTTCCCCCTTTTAAGGGCTCCCCTGGCGTATATATTGCATTTTTTTGCCAGTTCGCCGACCGCTTTTACCGCATAAACAGGGTCGAGCTTTCCGCTGTCGAGTATCCGCGCTATGCTCTCGATCCTGAATCGGTCCATGCCGTCAAATGCCCTCGATAACTGGTCGGCGTGGCCGCCCTGTTTTATGATGAGCGGTTTTTCGATGAACAGTACCGGATAGCGGGATGTTATCCTGAGCCACATGTCATAATCCTCGCAAACGGGCAGCGATTCATCAAAAAATCCGACATTGTCGAAAATAGTTCGATGGATCAGCGCCGAGGAAGGGCTTACGATGCAAAGGGGGAGACAATGCTCGAATATCATGCCCGAATATTTGCTGTGCCTTAGCTTCTGATTAAGCCTTTTTCCGTTGCGGAGCCATATCTCATCCGTATATGACAGAAGCATTCCTGTCTCTTCCATGGCCTTAAGCTGTATCGAAAGCTTCTTCTTCTTCCACAGGTCATCGACATCGAGAAAGGCTACGTATTCCCCCTGTGCAGCATTAAGGCCTGCATTGCGCGCGCTGCTTATTCCGCCATTTTTTTTCCATATATATCGTGCGGGCAACAATGAAGCGTCATCGCACGTATTATCGGTCGAGCCGTCATCGACAATGATGATCTCCCTGTCCTTATAATCCTGCGAGGCAACCGACCGAAATGCCTCCGGCAGGAAATGCCTCCGGTTAAAAGTTGTGATAATAACGGAGACCTTTGGCATAGGCCCTTATTTTCCCTCTTTCTCTTGAAATGAGTGGATCAGGCTTGATCAGCCTTATCGAAACGGATTGTAAGATGTATATTTTTCGCGCCGTCGGCCAGATTGGCCTGCCATACGGGCATGACCATCGTGCTCTGGTAATTGCGCTCAAAACCACTTTCTGACAGGGAAACAACCTCAACCGGAAAGGTCCATAGTTCTGCCGGTTCGCTGAATTCTATAAATATATCGATATTCTGGTACGGATCATGAAACTTCACAGTTGAAGACGCATCGAGAACACCGTGCTCAGTCAGGCCATACAGGCCGTTAGCGGTTTCCATGTACCGGTCGCCCCCGCTTCCCAGAAAACCGAAGTTGAATTCGATCCCGAAAAGGAACGGGATGCTTGTCTCGCCTGTCAGGCGGTAATCGACCGAGAGCCCCGCACTGCCCTTTACAATGCCGACCTTTTTCTCGATCGCAAGCGGCAGCACCGTGTCGCCTTGCCGGAAATGGCCGTCCCTTTTCAGGGTCAGGTTCACTGCGCCATTCTTTTTAACAAGTTCGGCACGGTACGGCTCCCGGACAAAATCGCCAGGTTCGGTATATTCGCACCGGTAGAATCCATCCAGGGTTGCCCCTGTCCCGAGTATGTGATCGACGAGGGATGCCCGTCCGTACCAGTCATAATGCAGGTATTTCTCGAGGCCCTCTTCCTTGGCCATCACCATATCATGGATCGTTTTTGTCCCGTCTGCGGCAGGCTGGGCCACCGCTTCCTTCAGCTTCTCGTGGTATCCTTCATATCTTCTTTTCAGCGTCGCCATTATATTGACCGACGACGGCTTGTAATCGAGCCCGTAAAGGGAACCGCCCTCTTTTAAACGGAAGGTCGCCTCTATTTCATCGTTCCTTATGACCGCCTCGTCATGGCCGTCGCAGTTGACGTCATCTATGTATCCATCAACAAAAGGTTCTTTTGGATCAAGGAGCTTCTCTGCCTCGATAAGGTGGTGCCATACCGACCCGCGCAGATGCGGAAGGTAGAGGCCGCCAAATACCCCATGCCAGTAGCTGTCATTGGCCTGTGCCATATAGATATGCTCTTTCGCGGCGGGATTGCCTTGCGCCAGTTTCGACAGGCGCATCATTTTCTTGTGCATATCGTTGCTTTCGCTATACTTGACAAGAAAATGCCGATAGTACCCCCCTTTGAAAAATTCCCGGTAAGGGAGGGCGTCATCATGAAGAAGCCTGTCATATTCCCGGGCCCGCTCAGGCGGCAGGCACCATTCTTCCATCTCCCTGTACGACTGGCACGCGAGATAGATCCGCCCCTTTGGCGGCGTAGTCTCGATATATTCGCTGAAATGGACCGTCTCGAGCCATGATGCGTTATCCGTCAGGTAACGGAAAAATGACTCGAGCCAATGTTCCTTTGCAAAGACATAATCGTACGTCCCGGGCCAGAGTCCGAACTTTTCGCCGTCGTCACCGAATATTGCAACGTCTGCTCCGGCATCCTTAAGGCCCTTGAAACATTCGTCGACCTTTTCTATGCTCTTGAACGGAATGGCGTACCGGAGTACTTCGAGGCCTGGAAAGATGAACATCTTTTCGCCGTTAAATTCAGTGACAAAATACCCGTACAACTCCTCATCCCGTAAACCGATCGATTTGAAATGATTGTCGTCGATGATCGTGTACTCGATGCCCGCCTTCGCCATGATCTTCGGCAAATGCGGTTCGTAGACGCGTTCGGCGAGCCACATACCCTTCGGCCTAACACCGAAGGTCTCCTCCATCAAATCGCGGTGCAGCTCGATCTGCGCTTGCGCGTCGTCTTCGGGCAGAAGAGCAAGGATCGGTTCATACATCCCGCCCGATACGATCTCAAGCTGTCCTCTCTTATGCAGTTCTTTCAGGAGGGTGATACAGTCGGGTTTGTGCTTTTTCAGCCAGTTGAAAAGGTAACCCGTAAAATGGATATTCAGCTTAACAGCCGGAAAATTTTTCAGAACATTAAAAAAAGGCATGTACGAACGCGTACAGGCCTCTTCCAATATGTAATCCATATTCCCGACCGGCTGATGATTATGAATACAGATGATCAGCTTCATACCAAGTACTCCAGTGCCAGTCTGGTTGTAAATGGCGGGGTCGACGAGAATTGAACTCGCGGCCTCCGGCGTGACAGGCCGGCGTTATAACCAGGCTTAACTACGACCCCGCTTTAATGGTAGGCGGAACAGGTTTTGAACCTGCGACCCTCGGCTTGTAAGGCCGATGCTCTCCCGCTGAGCTACCCGCCCAATGGGGTTCAATATAGCAGGTTCAACGTGAAATGTCAACCATTCACGCACTTTCGGCTTCTTCCTCATATATAAGGATCGGCCTTTCTTGGCTCATGATGACTTCTTCGCTTATAACACATTCTTTTACGTTGGATAAAGCAGGTATCTCGTACATGACGTCCAGCATGACCTTTTCCATGATGGATCTCAATCCGCGCGCACCGGTTTTCTTCTTCATGGCCTCTTTGGCTATGCCGCGCAGGGACCCTTCGGTAAAGGTGAGCTTCACATTCTCGAGATCGAATAATTTTTTGTACTGCTTAACAATGGCGTTGCGCGGCCTTTTCAGGATCTCGACAAGGTTTTCCTCGGATAGCTCTTCAAGGGTTGCCGTAATGGGCAGACGCCCGATAAATTCAGGTATAAGCCCGTATTTCAAAAGGTCTTCAGGCTGAATGTCGCGGATCAGATCAGAATACATCTTGTCCCTTCCGCCTTCAACATCGACACCGAAACCGATGCTCTTTTTCCCTATCCTGCTTGCAATAAGCCCTTCGATGCTGTGGAAGGCGCCGCCGCAGATGAACAGGATATTCGACGTGTCAACCTTTATATAATCCTGCTGGGGATGTTTCCTGCCGCCTTTGGGCGGCACGTTCGCAACCGTACCCTCTATGATCTTGAGGAGGGCCTGTTGTACGCCTTCGCCCGAGACGTCACGGGTTATGGACGGGCTGTCAGTTTTGCGGGATATCTTATCGATCTCGTCGATATAGACAATGCCGCGCTCAGCCCTTTCGACGTTGTAATCCGCCGACTGAAGCAGATAAAGGATGATATTCTCGACATCTTCCCCAACGTAACCGGCTTCTGTAAGCGTCGTCGCATCCGCGATCGTAAAGGGTACGTGCAATATCTTCGCTAGTGTCTGCGCAAGCAGCGTCTTTCCTGAACCCGTGGGGCCGATCAGAAGTATGTTGCTTTTCTGGATCTCCACCTCATCAAACTGTGTTTTTGACTCGATACGTTTATAATGATTGTAGACCGCAACGGAAAGCACTTTTTTGGCATGTTCCTGCCCGATGACAAAATCATCGAGAAGCTTGTTTATTTCATGGGGCTTCGGAATGGCTGTCTTGATATAATCAAAACGTTCCTTCTTCGCCTCTTCCTGAATAATCTCGTTGCATAGTTCAATACACTCATCGCATATATAAACCATCGGTCCGGCAATCAGCTTCTTGACCTCATCCTGGCTCTTTCCGCAAAAAGAACAATTAAGTTTGATGGTCCTGCCGTTTGTTTTTTTGATCATTTTCTACAACCTCTTTTCAAGGATCTGATCAACAATACCATACTCGATCGCCTGCTCGGCATCCATGAAATAATCGCGCTCTGTATCCTTTGTGACCTTTTCAATGGGCTGGCCGGTATGTTTGACAAGTATGATGTTGATAGCTTCCCGCATTCTTAAGATTTCCCGTGCCTGAATATCGATATCACTCGCCTGCCCCTGGACGCCTCCAAGCGGCTGATGTATGAGAATTCGTGAATGAGGCAGGGCAAAACGTTTGCCTTTTTCGCCTCCTGCCAGTAATACCGCGCCCATGCTTGCCGCCTGGCCGATACATGTTGTCACGACCGGTGCCTTAATATATTGCATCGTATCGTATATGGCAAGCCCGCTCGTTATTATGCCGCCGGGGCTATTGATGTAAAGATAGATATCTTTTGAGGGATCCTCCGATTCAAGAAAAAGAAGCTGGGCGATAATAATGTTGGCGACCATATCGTCGACAACGGTTCCCAGAAAGACTATGCGTTCTTTAAGGAGGCGCGAATAGATATCATATGCCCTCTCGCCCCTTCCATCTTTTTCAATTACTATTGGTACTAAATTCATTCATTCTCCTTAGCTTCTCCCTTCTCTTTAACCACTTCTTTAATGACGGCATTCTCAAGCACGTAGTCCACGGCCTTTTCTTCCATGATCTGGTCTTTTACGCCCGGGATGAGGCCGTACTGCTCATAGATACCTTTGACCTCATTGTATGTTTTATTGGCGTCTTGTGCAATTGTTTTCAGACGCTCTTCGACTTCGCTATCCTCTATCTTAAAGCCTTCTTTCTCGGCAATGCGGGCGAGGACGATCTCGACCTTTATCCTTTCCTCGGCCCTCTTGCCAAGGTCATCGTGCATCCGTTCGGTTATGGACTGCATTTCTTCTTCGGAAAAATTCTGCTGCTGATACCGGGATTGCGCCTCTTCGATCATGCCGTGCACGCGCTTGTCCAGAAAGCGCTTCGGTACCGGGATATCCATGTCCTTAAGGAGAGCCGTCATTGCCTTATTGGTAAGTTCACGCTTGCGAAAACCTTCCCTTTCCTTGATCAGTTCTTCCCTTGCACCCTTTTTCATGACCTCCAGGTTCTCATAGCTCATATCCCGGGCAAATTCATCATTGAGTTCGGGGAGGACCTTCCGTTTTAACTCCTTTGCCGTAATTTTGAAGGTTATCTGTTTCCCGGCAATTTCCTTATCGGGATAATCATCGGGGAACGGGACATCTATGTCCCTTTCTTCGTTTAGCTTCATACCGATTATCGCATTCTCAAATTCCGGCATCAGCATTGCGTTCCCGAGTTCAAGGGGATAATTCTCCGCCGCTATCTGCTTTAATGGTTCTCCATTAAGATATCCCTGGTATTTTACGACAATAAAATCGCCTTTATCGGCAGCCGCGTCACCTTCTTTCGCCTCGAAGCTTGCGTGAAAGGCGCGCATGCTCTCGATCCTGGACTCTACGTCCGCATCAGTCACGACCAAAGGCTCCGCCTCGATCTCGACCCCCTTGTACTCGGGGAGTTCGATCTCGGGAAGAACCTCGCATTCGAGAGTGTAGCCCTTCTTTTCCCCTTCGAGGAAATCCGCCACAGGCTCCATGATGGGATCTATATTCACCTCTTTCAAGGCCTCCCACATTGTTTCCTGGAGCATCCGCTTGCGTGTTTCCTCTTCGATGTACTCCTTGTAATACTGGGTGATGATGGGTTTCGGGACCTTTCCCTGTCTGAAGCCCTTGATTTTCGCATTCTTTCTGATCTCATCGTAGATTGATTCCCTGATCGAGGCAATATCCTCTTCGGGAATAAGAACTTCAACTTTTTTCGTTACTCTATCAAGCGCTTCAACTTGAACTTTCATACCACCTCCGACATGAAAACGGGACTATAGTCCCGTAAAAACTGGCTTATTATAAACTGAACTTTTCCAAATTAGCAATAGTAACGGGGATAGGTAATAGGCCCTGTTTTTTTAAACATGACATATGAGATGTTGCGGATCTACTTCCTGTCGCAGTATCGTAAGCTGATCTGTGGTCGGGGCGGCAGCTTCCACGGCCGATGACGTATCAAGCTCAAAGCCGGTGTTCTCGATGACTTGGTCTATCGACACTCCCGGAAAATATTCGCTGAGGTACATTTCTTTCGAATCGTCTTTGAATTTCAGGACACCGAGATTTGTTACAACGGCAGTCGTACCGCCGCGCTCAAGCCCGAGTTTTTTTCTCGAGTCATAACCCTTATACCATCCGACGCTTGTCAGGTAATCGAGTTTCTCGACAAATCTTCTTTTCTCATGCTGGATAAAGGTAATAACCTCGGACGCAAAACTTGCGGCATCACAGCTGCCCCCGCTGCCGGAAAAACGGGTCACCGGCCTGAAATAATCTCCTATTGACGTAGAATTGAGGTTTCCGTATCGGTCTATCTGGGCCGCTCCAAGGAATGCTATCGTATGGAACCTGCGATGGCCTGCTATCGAAAAGGCATCGATAAGGCCTGAATTTACCGAAGTCCCGCTCATAACCCTTGGATCGGCTACAGCCATGGGTATTTCATTCAAGGACGGATCTATCCCCCCGCTTTCGAAAAATATGACCGCCCCCGGCGCAAAGATCCTTTTGGCGGCTGTTGCTGCAAGTATGGATACTCCCGTCCCGGCAAATACGATAGCACCGTCCTTTATGAGCCGCCCTGCGGCCAGTGCCATCATCTCATTATCACTGTATTCGAGCACGTAAAGATCTCCTTATTTGCGGACAAGCCCCGGCGCGTAACCGATCGACGGGTCTGCCTTTATTGCAAGGATCCTTTCAATTCCAACCTTTTCGAGATACTCTTCCCAGGAACGGGTCCCGTAGACCCATGCGTCAAGGTACTCTTTGAAGCGCAGATCATCCCCGGCTATTTCGTGGTACATGGTAAGGTGCATCGGGTCG
Organism: uncultured delta proteobacterium; assembly: GCA_903872255.1. Lineage (GTDB taxonomy): Bacteria > Desulfobacterota > Syntrophorhabdia > Syntrophorhabdales > Syntrophorhabdaceae > Delta-02. The sequence continues at coordinate 7,388 of CAIQJW010000136.1, forward strand.
TAATCATAAAAATTGAAGCAGGACGTGGGATGGGCACCGTACGGGACCTTTACTATCGCGTCCACGAAAAACGAAGGCAGGCAATTCTGATCGGGGTCTTCCCGGATAAATGAGCGGGGCACGATCTCCTCGCAGGTAACGATCACTTTGTCCGCCGCCTTGGCCTGCTCCACATCGGCAAATGTCAGGCCCTTGATCCGGACCGTACCGTCCTCGCCGACATACTGCACATGAATTATCGAAACATCCGGTGTCAGTGCGGGCAACAGGACAACCTCATCGGTATCTTCGCTAAAAGGGTTCTGCATCATCGCATATTTCCTGGACGCCACCTTCGGCTCGGCCCGCACTTCGGGCGGGAAGCCTTCAAACCTCAGTATGTCCGAGCCGAGGCCAGATTTTGTCGGAATGAATGGAATCCCCAGAGCGCCGGCGAGGAAGCGCAAGGACATCTGGAAATTTGAATAATCTTCAAACTGTATCTCTGAACGTTCGACCGCCTTTTTGAACCTCACGCATGTCGGCGCGTAGCGGCCGTTCCCTCCGTATGCGATCTCCAGCCTCCTTACGCACCCGGCGCCTATCAGGACATCGAGCGCCTGTCCGTGCGAATGGCAAACTATATGGAGGTCCCGTACGCGCTGCCTAACGATCTCATAGGCAAGCGCCATCGGGTTGCGGGTAATTGAAAACCCTCCGATGGCGAGCTGACAGCCGTCAGGGATGAAACGGGAAACGGCCTGACCGACGGACATGAGCTTGTCGGCAATTTCAGGGCAATTGACCATATGTCCTCTTTCGTGATGCAATCTGGAAATAGCCGGTCCGGACACGATCTGCCGGGCCGGCTATCGCATGATAATATCACAAAAAACCGCACAAAGTCAGTTGTATCTTACTTTCGCATTATTTTTACTGCAATGATAAGAGATATGAGCGCAGATTGACCTTGGCCTTGCCAAGACCGAGTTTATTCCTGATATGGTGACGATGAAGCCCGATCGCGCTTCTCGTTACTTTCATAATATCCGCTATCTGCTTCGTGGTCTTTCCCTCACGGATCAGCGTCGCGACCTGTATTTCCTTCGGCGTAAAATGATATTGCTTTGATGTTATCTTCTGGAGAAAAGAAGAGAACACATTTTTTACCGTGGTCTCTATTATTTCAAGATATGTTTGCTGTTCGATATTGAGTCCCGTGAGTCTTAGCTTGTCTATATAGGGGATAACGAGTTCCTTCACGTTTGATTTTATGCGGTCTTCAAGCAGTTTTTTCTCATCTTCGCCGCGTTCAAGAAGAAGTTTTAACGCTTCGTTCGTCTCCTCCAGGGCATGGATCCGCATTGCCGATTCTTTCTCCGGTCTTTTGGCAGACGACGGTCTAGGTTCATTCGTTCCGGGGGATTTCATTGTGCCTCACCTCTCATGATGCTGAAATTGTTATATAAGCCGGACAGCTATTTTAATTCATTTATCCCTAACACTTAATAAACAATTTCATCATAGGGTTTGTCAAGATATTCTTATTAATTAACAGATAATCATGTGATTTTACCCTGTTGCACCGTTCTCAAGCTATTATTCCCTCAGGAAAATACTTCTCACCCGTCAATGATCCCGAACCTGTTTACGGTCATTTCATCACGACTGCCTGTTTCTATAATCCCTGTACCCGAACCTTTTTACCGTCTTGACAGTACCGTCCTCCTTAACGACGGCTATATCCGGCAGTCCGATGCCGTTAAACGTTGTATTTTTCACAATGCTGTAAAGCGCCATATCCGCAAAAACAACTTTGTCCCCGCGCTCAAGGGCCGTATCAAACGAATAGTCGCCGATAACATCCCCCGCCAGGCAACTGGGGCCCGCGAACCTGTACGTCCGGCCCTTCAAAAAGGGTTCGGCCGAACCGAAGATGTGAGGCCGGTATGGCATGAGAAGCACATCCGGCATGTGCGCTTCGGCCGATGTGTCCATGATGGCTAATTCCATTTTATTCCTTACAATATCGACGACGGACGATATCAGGACGCCTGCATGGTAGACAGATGCTTCACCCGGTTCGAGATAGACCTCAACGCCGTACCTTCGTTTAAAATCATTGATGAGGCCGATGAGCCTTTCGATGTCGTAATCGTCCCGGGTGATGTGGTGGCCGCCGCCGAAATTCACCCATTTAAGGCCATGTATGTAAGGCCCGTATGATCTTTCGAATGACTCGAGGATCCTCTCAAGGACATCGGAATTCTGTTCGCACATGGCATGAAAATGCAGGCCGTCGACAAGATGAGAGCGGGCCGGGAAAGACCGGGCAAATTCGTCGTGAATTATCCCCAGCCGTGAGCAGGGGGCGCAGGGGTCATACATCGCGGTTTCAATCTCGGAATGCCCCGGATCGACCCTAAGGCCAACGCCCCGCCCTAGACTCCGGGCGGCATCTCCATACGAATCAAGCTGGTGAAACGAATTAAAAATGATAAAATCGGAATATTTCAGTATATCTCTTATTTCACTATTCTTATATGCCGCACCAAAGGTATGGACCTCTTTATTGAACTCCTCGCGCCCCAGGCGCGCTTCATAGGCTCCGCTGGCACACACCCCGTCAAGATACGGCGTCATGGCACCGAAGGTGGCAAAAGAGGCATACGCCTTGAGCGCATGAAGTATCCTGCACCCCGTGCGGTCCTTCACATACCTCAATGTACGCATATTTTCTTCGATCAATGTTTCATCGATACAATAAACAGGTGTCCTGATGCGGCTTTTCGCCACGGTGCGGAACCGCGTTTCACCCCGGTCAAAAACTTCCCTGCGTGAATCATTAACAAGGCGGGTCAATGATGCGAGTTCGCCACTGCTCAAGGACTGAAGCACCGCTTGCCGCGCGCTGTAGGGCAGCGCGTGGTAGGAAGAGGCCCCCGATACGTCACCGGCACGGATGGCATCTATGGTTTGCTCTACGTCACGCATGGAATGCGTTACACCTTCCCGGGAAGCGGAGCGTGTTCGACGACCTGCCAGGGAAGACCGTATTTGTTCAGATTGTCCATGAAAGGATCGGGATCGAATTCCTCTATGTTGAAAACACCGTCTCCCTGCCAGGCGCCGGTCATGACCATCATTGCCCCGATCATTGCGGGCACTCCCGTCGTATAGGCGATAGCCTGGGTCCCTGTCTCATTGAAGGCATCCTCGTGATCGCACACGTTGTATATATACCGGCTTTGCGGCTTACCATCTCTGGTGCCGGTCATTATATTGCCGATCACCGTCTTGCCCGTATATTGTGTACCGAGTGATGCCGGCTCGGGAAGCAACGCCTTCAAAAATTGTATCGGGACTATCTTGCATCCTTCATATTGGATCTCGTCTATTCTCGTCATGCCGACATTTCTGAGCACCTTGAGATGCGTCAGGTAATTTTCCGAAAAGGTCATCCAGAAGCGGGCCCTTTTCAATCCCTTCACATTCCGGACCAGCGATTCAAGCTCTTCATGATACAGGAGATAACTATCGCGCACCCCGGCAATGGGATAATCAAAACCGAAATGAATGCTCCCCTCGTCGATTATCGCGGGGGTCTCTATCCATTTCCCGTTCTCCCAGTGCCGCACCATCTGTGTCACTTCGCGGATGTTGATCTCCGGGTTGAAATTGGTCGCAAACACATGGCCGTGCGTGCCGGCATTGCAGTCGAGTATATCAAGATAATGTATCTCGTCAAAGAAATGCTTCTGGGCGTAAGCGGTGAATACGTTCGTGACGCCTGGATCGAAACCTGAGCCGAGCAGGGCAAGTATCCCCTTGTCCCGGAAAAGGTCCCGGTACGCCCATTGCCAGCTGTATTCGAAATGGGCCTCGTCAAGAGGCTCATAATTTGCCGTGTCGATGTAATCCACCCCCGTTAAGAGGCATGCGTCCATTATATGCAGGTCCTGGTACGGAAGGGCGAGATTGAGGACAACGTCGGGTTTAAATGATCCGATAAGCCCGGCAAGTTCCGGGACGTTATCCGCATCGACGCCGGCGGTCTCGATATCTTTATGGTACCGGTTCCTTAAGTCATCGGCAATTGCCTTGCATTTCGATTCCGTCCTGCTTGCGACCATGATCTCCCTGAAGACCTCGGGCACCTGCGCGCATTTGTGCGCGGCGACGGTCGCGACGCCGCCCGCACCTATTATCATGATTTTCCCGCTTTTTGGTTTCTTCATCGCTTAACCCCTGCCAGAACAATATTTTATTTTACAAAGCACCTGAATCCATAAGCAAAATGATCTCCCGGGCGATCTTGGCGGCGCACACAGAGGAGACGAATGTGGTATCGTAGTCGGGCGCCAACTCAACGAGATCCGCGCCTATGATCCTCGCGCCTTTCAAGGCCTGAAGATAATCAATGACATCCTTGAACATAAGGCCTCCCGGCTCGGGTGTCGTAACGCCCGGCACGAGCGATGGGTCGAAAACATCAATGTCAAAGCTGATATAAACCGGTATTTCCGGATCAAGGCCTGCCTTGAGCGCGGCAGGTGAGTTAAAAGGAGTCAGCTCCCTGAATTCCTGTCTTGTTCCCGAACGTATCCCGATCTGATGCATAGTTATGCTGCCGAGCTCGATCACGCGTTTCATTACGGTGGCATGCGACAGCTTCTGTCCCTCATAGTCGTCCCTGAGGTCGCAATGGGCATCAAAATGCACCAGCTGAAGCACCGGGAATACCCGTTTGACCCCTTTCATAATAGGATAGGTTACAAGATGCTCGCCTCCAAAGAAAAAAGGTTTGCGCCCATCTTCAACAAGCGAACGCGATGCGTTTTCGATCATTTCCAGAGACTCAAGGAGATTTCCCTGCGGAAGCTCAAGATCCCCCATGTCGGCAAAGTTGATATCCTCAAGGTCTCTATCGCAATACGGGCTGTATGTCTCCAATGTCCACGATGCCCTCCGCAGGCTTTCCGGGCCAAATTTGGACCCGTTGCGAAATGAAGACGTAATATCAAGCGGACAGCCGAGCAGTGCAATGTCCGAATGTCTCCCGGCCGACCCCGCCCCTATAAACTGATTATGAAAGACCCCATGCATAAATTTGACCTCGTGAAAATCCAAAACTTCTTTGTACGGCTTACCGTAAAACCTTCTATTTTTCAGAAATTCGGGGGCGAAGACACCCAGAGCAGCACTGCCAGTCCTTTTCGTTTGTTAACGATGTAATGCTTTCTAGTAGCTTTATAATAAAAACATTCGCCTTTCTTAATTCTCTGCGGTTTTCCGCCGAGGAAAAGCTCCACGCCTCCCGAGAAAACAAAACCGAATTCTTCGCCCTCGTGCGGCTCTTCCTCGGGCGTCGTTTCACCCGGGGCAAGTTCTACAAGCGCCGGATCGAGAAGCCTGTTCTGAGCAGCCGGCACGAGTATCTGAAAGGCTTTTATCCCGTCTATCTCGAGATCAACCCTGTCCTTGAGCTTGAACACGATCTTTTCATCAAAAGAACCGCTGAAAAAAACAGAGGGCTTCTCGTCCAGGGCATCGAGTATACCTATCAGGCTTTCCACGGAAAGAGATGTCAGGTTTCGTTCGACCTGCGAGATGAAACCCTTCGTCAAACCGGCCCGCGTACTTAGCTCTTCCTGGGTCAGGTTCTTGGCCTGCCGGAGCACTTTGATCCTTTCCCCGATACTTAATTCGCCTGATTTCGCCATAACAGTATACACTCACCAAAAGTTTACAGTATTAAACAAAAAAATGATTTTTGTTGTCAAGTGAATTTTTATTTAACTTTAAGGTTTACTATGTTAAACTTCTTAAGAGAGGCACTTTATGCAAGGAAAACAGGTAATTAGAGCATTTTTTAGGGAGAACGAAATCTCCTGTATCTTCCAATTACCCGGTTTACATACGCTTAGCCTTAATGCCGAGCTTTTCTGCGAAGAAACTATCAAATCCATAACTGCCCGCCATGAAACGAATTGCGCATTCATGGCTGACGGTTACGCCAGGGCATCGGGTAAACCTGCGGTGCTTTTGGTAACTCCCGGCCCCGGGCTCGGCAATATTGTCTCGGGGTGCATGGAGGCATATTCGGACGATGTACCTCTTTTTATCCTGCATATCGATACGGACCGCAAGGATATCGGAAAAGGGATCCTGCATGAACTCGAATATCCGGAGAATATGTTCAGACATTTTACCAAGGACATTTTTCGGATTACAGAACCGGCACAATTACGTCAGTCTCTCGATATCGCCCTGAAACGGTGCATGGAAAACCGGCCGGGCCCGGTCCTCGTTTCAATCCCTTTTTCCGTTCTCGACAGGGAAATTCCGTATTGTCCACACAATGCACCTGAATCTGCCGTCCCCGCATCATATGCGGGCCTCAATCAATTCCTCGTGGATTGTGAAGACATTTTGAAACATAAGATGAGGCCGGTCATTATTGGAGGAAAAAGGCTCATGCATCCCCGTGCAGGCACCATCATCGAGGAGATCTGTTCACGGGGGATCCCTTTCCTTACGTCGACGGGCGGCAAGGGAGCAGCGAGCGACCGCGCTATTTTCTCGTTTGGAAATATTATTACGAAAGGGGTCGCCCGCGATATCCTTGGTTCGGCCGATGTTGTTATCGCTGCCGGGACCAGACTCAGGGACGTCGATTCAAAAAGACGGGGCGTCAAGATACGGGACCTTATCCATATAGACACCGATGACCGGTGGATAAATAAGAATTACTCTACGGCAGCTCATTTCGGGGGAAATGTGGAAACGGCCCTCGAAGGGCTCTCGGCGATAATGCGCAACAGGGTTTTCGACTGGGACCTTGCAGGCCTGAAGGAGAAACGGAGGCTGGAGGAAAGCGCCTTGCAGTCAACGCCCGGTCACGCACTTGTCAGCCTTCTTCGCGCTGCCGTTCCCGACGATACAATAATCGTATGCGACCTCAATATCCCGTCATACTGGGCTGAATATTATCTCCCGGTCTATTTTCAGCGAAGCTTTCTCATGCCGCGCGGGATATCGCCTATCTTTTATTCTCTGTCCGCTGCGATCGGGGCGAAGACCGCCAGGCCCGGCAATCCATGCCTGGCAATATGCGGCGATGGCGGCATCCTCCCCCAGACGGCCGAATTGGCCACGATCGTTCAATGCAGGATACCTATCGTTATATTCGTTGATAACAACATGAGCTATGCCATTTTGGAAGATGCCATGCGAAACAGGTACCATATAAGCGGCTCGATGTGCCTTAACAACCCTGATTTCGTGGAATTGGCCCGTTCATACGGAATAAAAGCCGAATCGGCCGGGACCCTTGACGAACTGCGGACGATATTCCGCCGTCACGTCACATGGGACGAACCGTTCCTCATCGAATTTAAGGATACAGCGGTCACTCCGCCGTGGGGATAAAGACGTCTACGTTCGTAAATCGTAAATCGTAAATCGTGAAGAGTAGAAACGATAAATCTCATGAGGAAGGACGCCGGATTCCGACTCTCGCATTAATAATTAATTATTTCAACTCCTTACGATTTACGATTTACGTTTTCTAAACGTAGAACCTACAATATCACGTCATTGGAGGGGATACGCCGCAGACGCGGCAATGGGGGTTTTTTTCCACGCCGATATGCTGAAATGTCATATTGGTGCCGGAAAAATAAAGGAGTGTTCCGGCAAGGGCAGGTATCTGCCCCGTAACGAGCCTTAGCGCCTCGAGCGATTGTATCGCACCGATGATAGCCGGCAGCATCCCGACAACTCCCTTCCTTTCTTCATTATCGGAAATATGCGAGAAGATGCATTCAAAACAGGGGGTCTGGTACGGGATAAATGTCGAGGCCATTCCCGAAAATCCTTCCACCCCTCCGTAGATAAGCGGTATCCTGCTGTGCATTGAGGCAAAATTGAGTATCCTTCGGGTACCGATACTATCGAGGGCATCGATGATAACGTCGGAGTTATCGATCAGCTCGAATACATTGTCCTCATTTATATCCGCCTGAACTGCTTCTACCCGGCAATATGGATTGAGATTTTCAAGCTTATCATGCGCAGAAAAGACCTTCAGCTGCCCGATATCCGGCGTGAAATGGAGTATCTGCCTGTTAAGGTTCGAGGCCTCGACCTTGTCGCGGTCTATTATCCTTAAGCGCCCTACTCCGGCGGCAGCAAGATAATACGCCGACACAGAGCCAAGCCCGCCTGTTCCCGCAATGCATACCCGTGCCTTGCGAAGCATCTCCTGCTTTTCGATCCCCATCCCCGGCACCATAATCTGACGGGAGTAGCGTTCGAGCTCATCGATCGTAAATATACCGGTCTTCCCATCATTCTCGCCTGTCTTCATGGTCCTTGGTCATCCTTTCAAAGTGATCGAATATTTTTTGATAAAGTGGTCGGGATTATACGAAAGCTTTGCCTCGCGCAATCCCGGTAACCCCAGGTCCTGCTCACGGTTAATGAACTTCATGTCAGTCCACCGGCGTGAAAATTGCTGGTTGATGAGTTGATAGAGCCCCGGTATGCCCGGGTCGGCCTTTTCGATATGTATCACCGCCATCTCGTCTGATAAGGGCTCGCCCAGCGTAAACGCCTTGACCTCCCCATCCACGATGATGACCGCTCCTGCCAGTTCGAGCGCCCGGTAATTATTGAGTATCTCCCGTATTGCATCCCACTCGCCGAGCAGGTTCAGGTCTTCTTCACATCGTCTTAAAAGGCACCATTTTTCCTGGAGGCTTAAAGCTGCCTCAATGTGGCGTTCGTTGAGCTCCTCATATACATACGAATCATAGCTCCTAAAGAACTGGTTGATGTGATTGCGCTTATTCCTGTTCCTGTTTCCCGGCAGGTCGATAAGGTCCCGGGTAAGATAGACATAATCAAAATGTTCCCTTTTCTCTTCTACGAGCAACCGGGAAGAACCGGATGCTTCAAGGGCCAGACCTCCATCTGCGCGCTCTATGGCCGGCGAGGAAATACCCCTTGTTTCCTTAAGCCACTCAAGAAGGGCCAGGCCCGTTTGCGCCCGGCCTGACGGCCCGATGGGCGCCATGGCAAAGTCAGGCCCCGGATTTTCCTTGCCGATCACGCACAGACAGTCCTTATAAAGGCACCAACGAAAACTGAAGTGTTTTCTCCAGATAAAAAGGTTGGTGAAGGTAAGCTCCGACGTTCCCGGCCGGTTGCTTTGCAGGATATCTGTCATACTCTGCCTGTCATCTATCTCTATCGGCTTGAAATCAGGAAATAGCGGTAGGGACCCCATTTTTCTATTGAAGCCGAAATAGGTAGTTTTGTCAAGGAGAGTACGCTTACGTCTCGCCTGCCCATTCCCATTGCACGTGGTTTTATGTTACAATTGCTTCTATGGATGGCAAGGACCTGGCAATAGGGCTGGATATTAACAAAATTCACCACATAACAGATTCGCTGGCGGCATATCTGCAGGGCAAGGAGAAACCGCTTGGCCTTTCCCTGATCTCGTTCTTTTCACGGGGGCATCTGCTCATAGAAGACCTGCCGGGTCTCGGCAAGACAACACTTGCGATCGGGATCGCCAAGTCCCTAGGCCTGACATTCGGCAGGATCCAGTGCACAAGCGACCTTCTCCCCACAGACATTACGGGGCTGTCCATCTACAACAAGACATCGGGCGAATTCGATTTTCACCCGGGGCCGATATTCAACAACATCGTTCTCTGCGACGAGATAAACCGTGCCACCCCGAAGACGCAGAGCGCCCTTCTGGAAGCCATGGAAGAAAAGCAGGTGACCATAGAGGGCAAGACATATAAACTTCCCAGGATATTCTGTGTTATTGCGACACAGAACCCTGCCGAGCAATTCGGGACCTTTCCCCTGCCGGAATCCCAGCTCGACAGGTTCATGATGAAAATAAGCATAGGCTATCCGTCCCGGCAGGCGGAGAAAGAGATCCTGAAGATCGGCAGCAAGCGGGAAGATATATATCTGATCGAGCCCGTCGTCGACCATGACGAGGTATCACACATACAGGACGAGATCTCCCACAGCATTCACGTTTCCGACAAGATCCTTGAATACACACTATCCTTAATACAGGCTACGCGCACGAGCGAATACCTGTCGGCCGGCTTATCGACGCGGGGCGCCTTAACGATCATCAATACGGCAAAGACACACGCCTTTTTTCAAGACAGAAATTTTGTTATTCCCGAAGACGTCAGGGGCCTCGTAGAATATACGATCCCTCACCGTGTCATTTTCAAGGAAGAGTACGAGAACCTCAATAAAAGGGAGATTGTACGATCGATCATAGACACAGTTCCAACACCCCTGTAATCAAAATATCCACAGCCGGGTTCCTTTATATAGCGATCACGATCTTCCTGGGCATCGCTGCCGCCAATACCAACAATAACCTCGTTTTCCTGATCGTATCGGCACTGCTCAGTTTTATGAGCATTTCCGGCTTTTTCGGAAGGGCCAACCTTTCAAAGCTGGACCTGGGGATCAATTTCCCGCAGGAAGTGTATGCGGGAAGCCAGGTGCCGGTCAAAATAACCATGGAAAACCGGCGCAGGCACCTGCCCGCCTTTCTTATCGGCCTTAAGGCCGACCGTATCTCCGTGCTCCTTCCCTTCACACCTGGCAGGAGCACATCGTCGGTCTTTACAAACGTGACTTTTCGTGAACGCGGCCTCCACACGATCGAAAACCCGCGCGTATCCTCGGTTTTCCCGTTCAATTTTTTTACCCGCTTCAAAACTCTCCGCAAGGCGTACACGATCATCGTGCTGCCAAGGTTAAAGGCATGTGATCTGGGAAGCCTCTACCGCAAGGAGCGCAGGCCGCGCGGTGAAAAGATATCCGATGCGATCGGCTATGATGCCGATGTCATATCGATCAGGGAATATGTCCGGGGAGACCCTATCAAATACATTAACTGGAAGGCAACGGCAAAAACGGGGAAGCTCAAGACAAAAGAGTTGTCATCGCTTTCCTATCAGCCGGTCGTCATAGAATTCGAAAATGTCATTATACGCGATGTCGAAGAGCGGATTTCCTGCGTCGCCTATACGATCGTACAGCTTGTCAAGAATAATGTCCCGGTCGGCCTTAAGATAAACGGCAGGCTTTTTCCGCCTGACACAACGGGGGTCCATAAGCTGAATATGTTAAGAGAGCTGGCCGTGTATGAAAGGGAAGATATATCCGCATCCATTATGACAGCATAGGCAGGGACTTAATTAACATGGCAAAAATTACCCGGCAATGATAGCGCTTAACTTTACCCAGCTGAAAGTCCGCACTGTTGTCAATATCTTCACGTATCTTACCGGGACCCTGTGCATCGTAGCCCTGTCGGGGCACATCCCGGTCGTCTATCCCCTTCTGCTTCTAGCCGCAATGGGCCTGTCCGTGTACTTTGACATCAGGAAGATATACATTCCCCGGTGGCTGCTCACCATTTTATCGGTCGTTGTCCTTCTTTATTTTGCTGTGCAGTTCGATATGCAGGACCTTATCGGGCATATCATGGAAATCCTTTTCGTTCTCATGGGTATCAAATTTCTGGAGCACAAGGAATTCCGCGATTACATGCAGATATATGCCCTGGCGCTCTTCGTGCTTGCGGGGCTCGGCCTTGTGACCCTTGGAATGGCATTTGTCGCATACCTGCTCTTCTTTTTTATCCTGTTGTGCCTGGCGCTTATATTCCTGACATTTTATTCCCAGGACCCCGAACTGGAGCTCACCAACCAGACCATACGGACAATGATAACCAAGAGCCTGTGGATACCCGTCCTTGCCATACCGTTATCCGGCCTTATGTTCCTCATACTGCCCCGCACCAGCTACCCGATCCTGACCTTTCTCAATAGACCCGACAAAGCACGGTCCGGCTTTACGGACAATGTCAGGCTTGGCCACGTGTCGGACATACAGGAGGACGAAAGGATTATTTTCAGAGTGACAATGGAAAAGATCGACGAATCTCTTTTGTATTGGAGGGGGATCACCCTCGATCATTTCGACGGGAGATCCTGGAAAGGGACGAAGAAGCATTATTATTCGGCGGCGAAGGGCACAACCCCCGTGGGAAAACGCATAGATCAGACGATATATCTCGAGCCTTACGAAAATTCTTCCCTGTTTGCCCTCGACAAACCGATACATGTCGAGGGCAGGGCCGTGCGAAAATACGATGACCTCACGTTCGCCATGCCGTCATATATAGAAAGGCGGGTACGATACACGGTCTTTTCGATAATCTCCGATGTCGTTCCTGAAGACAATATTGACCGCGAAAAACATTTGCAGCTTCCCCGGGACCTGTCTCCTCTCATTGTCTCGCTCGCGAAAACTTTTACCGTGAAGAACGATAGTGAAGCAACCATCAAAAAGATCATCGATCATCTCAATTCTGACAGGTACAAGTACACCCTCAAGGGCCTTCCGCTAACGAAGAATCCCATGGAGAGCTTTTTCTTCGAATCCCCGTCCGGCAACTGCGAATATTTCGCATCGGGCATGGCCGTTCTTTTGCGCGTCAACAGCATTCCTTCCCGCATCGTCGGGGGATATCGGGGAGGATATTATAATGAGATGGGAAATTATTACCTGATCCCGCAGAAGAATGCACATGTCTGGGTCGAAGCCTATATTGACGGTAAAGGGTGGGTCCGCTTCGATCCGACGCCTGCGTCTTACGAAGCATTCACGCCCGCTTACAAACAGGGTGTCTTCCTTAAGGTTCAGCTTTTCTTTGATACGATAAATTATTACTGGTACGGAATAGTCCTCACCTATAATCTAGAACGGCAATTGTCGATCACCAGGTCGATAATGTCAGAAATTAAAAAACCGTCTTTTTCGTTCGCCTTCCTCAAGTCCGGGTTCGTTAGATATACCGGGATCGCCCTGGTGATCATCATCCTCATCATTGCCGCGTGGACCTTCGCGCGGTCGGCAAGCCCCCGGGAAATAGTGGTCCTCGACCGTTTCCTCAAAAAGCTCAGGGCCCTGGGGTATCCAAAGGGAGAATTCGAGGGGCTTGAAGAATTCACGGCCCGGATCCCCGACGAGAACATCCGGAGGATATCCCTGGAATTCGTACGCAGCTTCGAGAATATTTACTATACTGACCGGCCATTTATGATAGAAGATTTAAGAAGGCTCGAAAAGATCGTGGAGAATCTCGACGATGCAAAAGGAAGTAACCACGGATATGATCAAAAAAGACCTGTGTGAAAATGGCATGATGGATCGCTCAGCGATAACGACAAAAGATGGATTATGGATTGTCATTCAAAAAGGGGGTTAACCATGGAGCTCACCAGGGAAAAGATCGGTGAATTTCTCAAGTTATCAGAGTGCCACATTGTTATCGACAAAGCTATCTATGATCCGGATTTTCCGGATGAGATCGAATTGTTTAAAATTCTTGACGCGAAGGACCCGGATTTTTCGAGCCATATACCTGAATACCCTATCTATCCCGATTACGCGGTGTACAAACTGGTAAACCAGGGAATACGCCTTCTGATCGCGATATTATACCCCGATCTCGAGGGTATCCCGGTAGGTATGATCGAACATACAAAACTGAGGGGGAAGCTCTACCCCGGTGATACGATACACACAATTATCAAGAAATGGCAGGAAAGAAGCATGATCGCCAAGTTCGAGATAGCCATAGAAAACCAGAAAGGGACCCTGGTATATGAATCAACACTCTACGGGACCGTGATAGACAAAACATGATAACGTGTTCTGCTGCGGGATGCATTGCAAAGATTTTTCATGTCAGATATAATGAACCCATCATCACACCATCGATAAAAAGGGGAATGACCATGAAAATGATGAACGCAGTGTTCGTTGTGCTGCTTACCCTTGTCTTATGCACCGCCGCATCCGGACAGAGCAAAGTTGAACCCGGCCGGGACCGGTCTTTCGATGAAATAAAAGCGAAAGGCGTCATGGTAATTGGAATTGACGATGCCTTTCCGCCCATGGCCTTCAGAGACAGCGATACCAAAGAAATTATCGGCCTCGATGCCGATCTTGCCCGAAAAACGGCTGAGCTCCTTGGGATCAAGGCCGAGTTCAAACCGATACCCTGGGACAAGACTATCCCCCGTCTCAATACGGGTGATGTCGACGTTGTATGGAGCGGTTTATCGATCCTCCCTGAAAGGGAGAAACAGATGCTCTTCTCGCAGCCCTATCTCCAAAGCCGCCAGGTGATCGTCGTAAAAAACGGGTCGAACATCGCCCGCAAAAGCGACCTCACGCAAAAAAGCGTTGGCTTCCAGCGAGGCTCATCAAGCGAGAAATGGATCGTTTCCGATCCCGGGATAGTTAACTCGTTAAAAGATATGGCCGCATACAGAAATAATCAGCTTGCCCTTAAAGACCTTGAGACCGGACTCATCGATGCGGTGGTTTTGGATGAGGTGATAGCGCGCTATATCCTTACTAAAAAACCGGACGCCTTTATCGTGCTTGGCGAGGGTTTTGGAAAAGAGCTTTACGGTGTTGGTTTCCGCAAGAAAGATATTGCCCTTCGGGATGCGGTAGACCGTGTGCTTGCAGAAATGAAAAAGGATGGCACCATTGACCGCGCTGCCCAAAAATGGCTCGGCGGGAAATTCACGGTCAAATAACCGGACACTCTATATCAATCTGTGTATTTTACTTAGAACTTTGAACGTGGAACTTTGAACTGCCCTTCGTTATCCCCCAGCCAGAGGGTCCATATAGGCTTCGACACGAACTGTGTCGCCTTCGCTTACCTTTTTCTTGAGCCCTTCGGAAAACGAGAAATGATTCTCCCCGTTGAGATAGAGATGATGCAGGTCATCTCCCATTTCACCTCTCTCCATAAATCTCAGGTACGGGTATTTTTCGGCCAGCTTTCCAAGGACGTCCTTCAACGTGTTCTCACTATCTTTCAGCTCGACCGTGAGCGGAGGCTCAAAAACATTCTTGATCCTGAGGTTTGAATCTACCTTGACAGTTATCTTCATGTCCTGCACCTCCAGAATAACTTAACTAATATATTATAACCATGTTTCGGTAAAATAAAAAGGCCTTTTAACCCCGCGATACAAAAGGGATAATAACCGGCCGGAAAAACAAAGACACTGAATCCCGGCTTTCGCCGGAATGACGTGGGTTGGGGGATCCCGGCTTTCGCCGGAATGACGACAAGAGGTAGAAGCCTTTCGCCTTTCGCCTTTCGCCTTTCGCCTTTCGCCGTTAGCCGTTCGCCGTTAGCCGTTTGCCTTTTTCGCCGCGTCCTCCACCGCTTCTATGATCTTCTTATATCCCGTACACCGGCAGATATTCGACGATATTGTTTTTATTATATCTTTTTTCGTCGGTTTTTTATTGCGGTCGAGGAGCGCTTTTGCGGTCATTATCATGCCGGATGTACAGAAGCCGCACTGGACGGCACCTTTTTCCATGAATGCCTGCTGCAGGGGGTGCAGCTTTCCATCCTGCCGTAGGCCTTCAACTGTCGCGATCACCGTACCTTCCGCTTCGGGGGTGAGGACAAGGCACGATCTCACGGGCACGCCGTTCATCACGACCGTACATGCCCCGCACGAACCCATTCCACAGGCCTCTTTTGCCCCCGTCAGGTTGAGGCGCTCGCGCAGAGTCTCCAGAAGGGTTTCATAGGGACGCACGTCGAGGCTTACCTTCTCGTTGTTTATCTCGAAACTGACCCGTGTCGTCTTCATCATTTCCCCTCCCCGATGGTTCTCTTAACTGCCCTCTTTATCAGGACCCCGACCATTTTTTTCCGGTATGCAGGCGAAAGGACCGCGTTTGCAACCGGCTTCGCATCGGTTGACGCCTTGTCTAAGATCTCCTTGATACCGGCTTCGATACCCGCGTTCTTAAGCTCATACATCCTGGGTTTAAGTCCTACCCCGCCAACGCATATTTTTGCACCGGCCCCGGTTGCCGATACCGCGACACCTACCAGCGGATAGTCCATCGATTCCCTGACCCGTAATTTCTCGTAAGCCCCTTTCGTCTTCTTTGCAGGGACCCGTATGTGTGTCAGGATCTCCCCCGCATTGACAGCAAAAGGTCTCAGGGCGTCACCGGTAAAGAGGGTGGAGAGCTTTATCGTGCGCGTCCCTTCAGGCCCTGTCAGCTTTGCTTCTGCGCCGAGCGTAACGAGGGCAGGCGCGTTATCGCTGCAATAGTTTGCAAAACATATCTTTGAGCCCTTCACCACATTACATTCTTTCCCGCCGGACCTTAAGCAAAAACCCCGTGCCGTCCTCCATTCAAGCGACTGGTTATGCTCGAGGCACCGGGTCTCCTGCAGGATGTTGCCGCCGATCGTGCCGCGCATCTGCAGCGTTTCGCACGCCGTAGCTTCTAGAGATTCATACAGCGCGGGGAAATTGTTCCTGACAACCGGGTTGTTTTTGAGCTCGAACAGCGTGACATTTGCACCGATCTCGACCCACCCGTCTTTGCTCGTGACCGACCTCAATTCATCGATGCCCTTGAGGTCGATGACCGCTGACGGTGTCGACAATCTCTGCTTGATAAGCGGGATCAGGTCGGTGCCGCCTGCCAGGTATACGGCCTTTCCTTTACGGCCTTTATAGAGGGCTATTGCATCGGCAACGTTCTTGGCTTTCTTGTACTCAAATTTGGGCAGGACCATCACTTCACCCCCTTCTTTCGTTCAAGTATGGTCAATACTTTATCCGGCGTAAGCGGCAGTTCGGTGAACAGCTCTCCCGTGGCATTTGTCAGGGCACAGGCAACTGCGCTATAAGCGTTCATGCGGACCGTAAGACCACCCTCTTTCGCACCGAACGGCCCGGCGGGATCACGCGAACTGACGATGATCGTGTCTATCTCGGGCATATCGCACGCCAGCGGAACCTTGTATTCGAGGAGGTTCGGATTCAGGAGGTGCCCATTGTCCCAGAGGTTTCCCTCGATAAGCGCCGCCACTCCCGCCTGCTGGATCGAGCCTTCCATCTGCCCCTCAACCGCCATCGGGTTTATTGCGCGCCCGCAGTCGTGGGCCGACGTGAACCGCGGCATTGTTATCTTGCCGGTTTCCTGGTCGATCTCGATCTCGGCCACGGATGTGCCGAACGAGAATGTCCCTGCCATCTGGCCCCACGGCCGCGTCACCCATTCCCTTTCAAAATCGATATTCGGGAAGAATGAACCGGTCGCGACGATCGGCTCGCCCCTGGAAAAGGCCTCGCGCACGACCCAGGATATCGGCATCCTCTTGTCGGGGTGTTTTATCGAATATGCTGCCCGGTCTTTTAAAGCCACATCGGCTTCCTTGATGCCGAGTTTTTCCGCGGCTATTGCAATGATCTTCTTGCGGGCACTCTCGCATGCGACGCGCACCGCATTTGCCCCCACGAAAGCCGCTGCCTGGGAATATGCACCGGGGTCGAGGTTCGTCACCTCCGTATCGGCGCAGATGAGATTAATATCTTCCATCGGCACGCCGAGGACTTCGGACGCAACCTGGATAACCATCGATTCGTTGCCCTGGCCGTTATCGACAAGACCGGTCACAAGCGTTACCTGACCGTCGTCGTTTATCTTGACGTAAGCTGACGACCCCGAGCGGAAGCCCATGGGGAACCCGCACATGATCGCAACACACCCCATGCCTATGCCTTTATGCTTCGACGGTTTTGCCCATTTCTTCTTGAAATTGGTTTTTTCGGAGGCTTCTAGAATTGTCTCTTTAAGGCCGCAGCTTGTTATTTTCGACTTGGTCGCGGTTACCTCGCCGGGCTTCAAGCCATTTTTAAGCCTGACATCAACGGGATCGATCCCCAACTCTTTCGCCATAAGGTCCATCTGCGACTCGTTCCCCGCAAGAAAGGCCCGTCCGTGGCACCCATACATCCCACGGATGCCCTTATTCGTAAACACCCTGTAACCGTTATAACGGACATTCGGGAACCGGTAACATTCTTCGTAGACATAAAAAGGAATGGACGTCGCGATGGGGCCTGTCGAACTGTACGCTCCACCGTCGTAAATGACCTTGTAGTCCTTGGCGAGGATCGTGCCGTCCTTTTTCATGCCGGTCTTGATCGTGGCTATAATGTCGTGGACCTGCCGCGAGGCGGTCGCGTTTTCCTCGCGTGACAGAACCAGTTTTACCGGCTGGCCGGATTTCATCGCGAGGAGCGATGCCACGAGATCGCCCGGAGCAACCTCGGAGCGCCCGCCGAATGCGCCGCCCGAATTGATATGGCGTATGCGCACCCTGTTAAGGGGAAGCTTCAGCATATTCGACAGCGCCTTTGCCCGGACGTGAGGGCCGGCATTCGGCATGTACAGGTCGAGGCAGCCATTCTTGAACAGGGCAACAACGGCATACGGTTCCATCATCGCATACGCCTCTCCTGCCGCCTTGAAGGTATCCTCGCGCACGAGGAAGGCCTTTTCCATTGCCTTGTCGACCCCGCCTACATCGATATGGATATGGATGTTTATATTGTTCTTATACTCGTTGTGGATCTGCGGAGCGCCGTCCTGCATGGATTGAATGGGATCGTAAACAGCGGGCAGGGGCTCGTAATCGACCTTTATCAGCGACAGGGCCTCAAGCGCCGTTTCCTCGTCAACCGCAGCCACGGCCGCGACATCCTCTCCAATATAGCGGACCTTGTCGGTATGGAGCATCGCATGGTCCTGCGTGTAACGGAAGACCCCCCATTTTATCCCGTATGAATCGTAACCGCTTATCGCGGCCTTGACCCCGGGAAGTTTAAGGGCCTTCGAAACGTCAATGCCGAGGATCTTTGCATGCGGGTACGGGCTCCTGAGAACCTTGGCCACAAGCATGTTGGGCAATTTAAGGTCGGCGGTGTAGCGCGCCTCGCCGGTGACCTTGGCGAGGGAATCGCTTCTTACAACCCTTATTCCGACAATGTTAAGTTCGTTATCAATTGATACCCCCTACCCCTTCAATCTCTCGATGATATA
>CAIQJW010000137.1 GCA_903872255.1 uncultured delta proteobacterium
CCGTCATCCCGGTTTACCGGGATCCAGTGTCTTTGCTTCTTTATTTCAGACTTGCGTGACCCACGGCTTCATTTTTTGATTGCGGCAAACATCCGTTCTATCTCAAGCTTATGCGCTATCGTGTCCTGAATAATTTCCTTCACCAGTGTCGAATATTCGATGTCCTCTGTCTTGACAGCTTCGTTATACCTGGCTTCCATAAAAGACTGCTCCATGTCGCGTGCGATGGCAAACGCATTTATCATCTGCAATTGACCGGAACGTAATTTAGCGGTGTTATTCTGCGCGCCCTTAATGGTCGTTTGAGCGGCCATGATGTTAAATGGTCGTCCTTTTTCGAAATGTTGCGGTTTGTTTTGGATAATGGCTTTCATATTCTGGATATACAGGACATGTTTATGTTCCTCAGTGCCGATGCCGAACCAGAATTCCCGGTGTTGGGACCAGATCTCACCACATGCATGGTAAAACTCGGCAACGGCCAGTTCAGATTGTTCCATGTGGCTGAGAACATCCAGAATTCCTTTAAGATCGCCCGAAACCAGAAGATCCATATACCCTCAATGTATGTATTTATCAGTCTATTGGAAAACACTTTACCCTGCTAACAGTACCAAAACTATCAAGTTTATTCAATCATAAATGTCGGTCAATGATTTAATTTGTATGTTATGCAGCCCAAGTACTTGATAAAAATGGTTAAGCCCTGTATATTTGTCGATACCGTACCCGAAATGCGGGCCTTAAGGCCCCTCATAGAAGGAGCATTCAATGCCGTATGATGCGACTAAAATGGCCGACTGGCAGATATCAGAAGCCGCTGAAGAACAAATGAAGACGATCTGGCAGCTTCGCGACGAGATGGGACTTCAGGGCGAAGAGGTAATACCGTATGGAAAAGTGGGCCGGCTCAATTATGCCGCTATAATGGACCGCTTAAGCAGTCGGCCGAACGGCAAATATATCGATGTCACCGCAATAACCCCGACGCCGCTCGGAGAGGGGAAGACCACGACTACGATCGGCCTGCTAGAAGGCCTTGGAAAAAGAGGACAGATCGTCGGCGGCGCGATACGCCAGCCATCTACCGGCCCGACGATGAATGTAAAAGGCAGCGCGGGGGGCGGGGGAAACGCCCAGATAGTTCCTTTAACCGAATTTTCCCTCGGGCTTACCGGCGATATCGACCGCATAATGAATGCTCATAATATCGCTATGGTAGCGCTCACGGCACGAATGCAGCATGAGCGCAATTATGGGGATAGGGAACTGGAAAAGAAGGGCCTTAAACGTCTCGATGTCGACCCTACAAACATCCAGATGGGATGGGTTATAGATTTTTGCGCACAGGCGCTTCGCAATATTGTTGTCGGGATGGGCGGCAGGATGGATGGGTTTACGATGCAGTCGCATTTCGATATCGGGGTAAGCTCCGAACTTATGGCGATCCTTTCCATCGTGCGGGACTTGAAAGACCTGCGCAAACGCATCGGCGAAATTACCGTGGCATACCGAAAGAACGGCGATCCGGTCACGACCGAGGACCTCGAGGTTGCGGGTGCCATGTGCGCGATCATGAAGGATACCATCAACCCGACGCTTATGCAGACAGTCGAAGGCCAGCCTGTCATGGTGCATGCTGGGCCATTTGCCAATATAGCGATCGGGCAGTCGTCTATCATCGCCGACCTTCTCGGATTAAAACTCTTCGATTATCATGTTACGGAGAGCGGTTTCGGGGCTGATATAGGGTTTGAGAAATTCTGGAACGTAAAATGCCGGTTGAGCGGCTTAAAGCCGAATGTCTCTGTGATCACGGCTACCATACGTGCGCTCAAGATGCATGGCGGCGGCCCGCGTGTCGCCCCCGGTATCCCGCTTCCCAGGGAATACACGCACGAAGACCTTGGGCTTTTAGAAAAAGGGATCCCTAATCTGCTGCATCATATCAGCATAGTCAAGATGTCCGGGATGAAGCCCGTTGTCTGCATCAACAGATTTACAACGGACACGAAAGACGAGATCGCCCTTGTTCGCCGGTTCGCCGAAGCGGAAGGGGCCCGTGTCGCCGTTTCCGAACAATGGCTCAAAGGGGGGGAAGGCGCCCTGGAGCTCGCCGACGCAGTGATCGATGCGTGCAAGGAAAAAGTTGAATTCGGTCACCTCTATCCTCTTGAAATGCCCCTGATGCAGAGAGTGGACGTTATTGCAAAGAATGTGTACGGCGCTGACGGCGTCCTTTGGATCCCCGAGGCCGAGGAGAAGGCCCGGCGCCTTGAGATGGACCCGGCAAAAAATGATTATTATACCATGATGGTAAAGACGCATTTAAGCCTCTCCCACAAACCCGAACTGAAAGGCGTGCCGAAAGGATGGCGGCTTCCCGTTCGGGACATCCTCGTCTTTACAGGTGCGAAATTCCTTTGCCCCGTCACCGGCGCCATCAGCCTAATGCCCGGCACAAGCTCAGACCCGGCATTCCGCAAAATTGACGTGGATGTGGAGACAGGGAAGGTGAAGGGACTGTTCTAGACTCCTTACGGTTTCTTTTCTACGATCTCCCCCGTCTTCACCGAAAATGTGTAGGAGTGGCCGTCTACCGTTTTCAGGAAGACAGTACCTTCTTTGTCATTGTACTTGAGGGTGCTTTGCCAGAAAAAATGGCTCACTGTGCGGCGCAGCCGGTCCGTGTCTTTTACCAGTTCGGAGATGGCGTATTGTTTCAGTTGTTTTCCGTCTGCGTAAAAGGCAATGGCCAGATCGCTGGTTGACTGCGCCCAGGGGCCCATTCTTACGATATGTTTTCCGTCCGAGCTCGGATAAACACTGAATGAATACCAGTAGACCTTCCATAAGGGTTCGTGGGAATTGCTCTTATTATATAACCCCGAATGCCTGTATACCTTTCTGATCTCAGCGTTTTTGGACGACCAGTCTTTTCCGTCCGGGGCCAGCATGACGAAGATATAATTGCCGTTTTCGGTTTCTTTGGTATAATCGCCCGGAGGAGCCTCCGAGTCGGCCATAACCGTTATACCGACCCCCATTGAAAGTGCGATCATTAATATGGCCAGGCCCAATGTGCTGAAAAGTTTCATTTGCCCTCCTTATGAAATACCAGGCAGACATTATAGACCATTTAAGCCTCACGATACACAACAATCCCCCGGTTTTGCTGGTATAATAGGGATGGACGGACTATGGGAAAGTACAAAAGCCTTTGCATAATACTTATGATGGTATGTACGGTGCTCGGATGTGACGTGCAGAACCGGTTTATCTATTTTCCCGATAAGACACGCCCTTCGGACAAACACCTCGCGGCGGAACATCTCGCCCTCTGGAAACCTTCCGGGGATAATTACCAGGGCCTTATCGATACCCTTGCTATCGAGAATGCAAAAGGCACGATAATTGTCTTTCATGGAAACGCAGGCAGGGCCGCCGACAGGAGTTTCTACGCAGGAATGTTCAGGCCTCTCGGGTATCGCGTGATCCTGGCTGAATACCCGGGGTACGGAGGCCGACCGGGTAAACCGGGCGAAAGATCCTTTTTGAACGCCGGGAGGGAGGCGCTTCATCTTGCGTTCAATGACTACGGCCCGCCGATCTATCTCGTGGGGGAATCTTTAGGATGCGGCGTTGCAACCTGGCTTGCCGGACATACGTCAATCCCGGTGGAAGGGATAATCCTTTTCACGCCATGGGATACGCTCTTGTCGGTTGCCAGCGAAAAGGTGCCGTCTTTTATTGCCAGCCTTGGGCTTAAAGACCGGTATGACAGCATATCGAACCTCAGGGCCTACAATAAGAAAGTAGCGATCGTGGGGGCAGGGCGTGATGAAATAATACCCATCGAACATGCCAGGGCGCTTTACGACTCCTATACAGGCCAAAAACGGATGTGGACTATCCCGCAAGCCTCACATAATGATTGGCCGCTTTTCATAGGCGGCGAACAGATACAGGATATCATGAATTTCTCAAGCGGACCCGGGATTCGCCAAAAGCCGTATAATACCGGGCCCTAATCGGTTTTTTACCTTCAGAGCAATCAGATCCATAGTTATTTCTTGCAGGTCAAACACCGATATTTTATTCATCCGCCTGCCGATGCCAGAGGTATCTGGAACAATCCCGAGCTGTATAAGGAAAACTATGCGAGGTTATAGATATTTTTGAAGCAGGCAATGCGATCACAACGGAGTTTACTGAGAGAGCCTCTCTGATATCTTGCGGGCCGTGCCGATAAGGCTTTCGGCCATGTCCGGTATTTTTTCGGTTGGCATGGAACCGACAAAACCGAGTATACAGATGGCCCCAACCGGGTAGTCATTGGCGTAAACCAGGGTTGC
>CAIQJW010000138.1 GCA_903872255.1 uncultured delta proteobacterium
AATTTTGCAATACCTTCCAATTCCGTCAGGAAAGGAGAGCCAAATGTTAAGAAGATCGGTTTTTATATTTTTCTCCTTTTTGGTCTTTTGTACTTTTTTCATGGCATATAGTGCCTACGCTGCCCCGGTCGGGAAAATAACGAAATTGGACGGCAAGGTTGATGTCCTGAAGACCGGGCAGGGAACCGTTGGCGGCGTCTCGCTCGGTGATAACGTTGATGTCGGCGACATATACCGGGCCAAGACGAACTCACGGGCGGAGATAACTTTCTTTAACAAGAATATCTTGAGGATCCACCCGGCAACCCGCGTTCAGATAAGCCAGTATACCGATGACGGGAACAAGAGCAACCAGATTATGAAAATGGACCGCGGGAAGGTAGAAGCGGTGTCAAGCCAGGAATTCATAAAAAAGGTATCGTCCTTTGCGGAAGGGAACAAGTTCGAGGTCCATACCCCCAACGCCGTTGCCGGTATCCGCGGCTCCGGGATGACCGTGGGCTTTGCCCAGATGGTAACAGGGCTCTTCTTCTCAACAGGACGGGGTTATTTCTTCAACCCGAACCAGCCGGGGATCGTGCGGAACGTCAGCGCCGGCTTTGTCTCCTTCATCGTCGGCACAGGCGGCATGCCGTCACGCCCTGTCCCCGGGAACGTATCGTATGTCGGCGGCGGAACGGGGGGAAGTGTACCCGGCGCAGGCGGTGCGACAGGGAGCGGATTGGGCACCGGTTATAACCTTCAGACGACAGGATTCTTAAACCCCATAAACGATACATATACCATCACGCCACCGCCGCAGATACCCAACGTCTTCGTGGGAAGTGTGCCGTACCTTCGGGGCACTTTTGGTAATGCTGATTTAGGGATGAACGTATCCATAAACGATGTGAAATTTTACGGGCCTTCCGTGACGGGACAGCCGCAGACATGGCAGGCGGCATCAGTCACGGGGAATTTCTGGAATTTTGACGGCGTTCCCCGGGCCTTCGGTTTTATGGTGACAGGGAGCGGCATGTCGGCGTTTATGCAAGTGACCGGCAGTGATACTGATTTTACCGGGACCTGGTCGGGAACCCTCGCCAACGGGAGTGCGCCAACCGGTGTCGGAGGATACAGGCAGCCCTTTTCATTCAGCGGGAGCGCTTCAGGGACGTGGAGTTCCTCATGGGCCAGCACAGGAACCATAACGGGCAACGCGTCGGGTGTTGTCCCAAGCGTTCTGACACAGGACCCGGTCGTGACACAGACCATACAGGTTGGTGCGATACAAAGTTTGTCTGTTTCAGGGGGCCCGCCATACTATGATTATATTTCCATGTACCAGGTGAAATTCTGGGGTCCAAACACGGGGGGGGTGCCGTACGCCTTTACTGCGAAAGTGGACGGCAGCCGGTCAATATCTAGTACCACAAGTGCTTACAACCTGTCCGGCGGGACACCTACTTCCACCGCGACTTTCGCCTTCAACTCGGCGAGCGGCGGGGCCTGGACGGCGAATATTTATAATGGCAATGTTCCCGCGGGCGGAATGGGGTCTGCACCGAATAACCAGACCGCGGTCGTGTTTGAGGGAAAGGCATCAGGAACATATACGACAGGTCCTAGTTATAACTCGTTGATGGGCACTGCTTCAGGCAAGGTGCGGGTGCCCTGATCTGAAAGCGGCATCTTAGCATTATAATTACGAGGCCCGGTTTTTTAGTTATCTATTTTTCCTTAAAAACCGTGGCCTCTTTTTCTTCGCATTCAATTACCTGGCACACGGCGCCTTCATCCATGGAATATACCTCGTAGATACGCACAGGCTCGGCCTTTCCCTTGACGGCGACAATATCGAGCCCGCGCACCATCATGTGCCCGAAGCTGCCTGCTTCGACAAGCGTCCTGATCTTATCGAGGGTGCCTTCTGTAATGATAAGGTCAGCCCCGTATTTGCGGGTCAATCCTTCAACGCGTGAACCCAGGTTGACGTTGTCCCCGATAACGGTATAATCCATTTTTTTGCCTTCCGCCCCGATATTGCCCACGATCACCTCGCCGGTGTTGATCCCGAAGCCTGCTTCGAGCGGTGTGCGCCCCTCCTTGATCCAGTCTTCTTTTAACTGGGCAAGGCGTTGTTTCATATGGAGCGTGCATTTGATCGCCAGTTCGGCGTGATTGGGCTGGTGAAGGGGGGCTCCCCAGAAGGCCACGATCATATCCCCGACGAATTTATCGAGCGTGCCGTCCCAGCGGATAATGATGTCAGTCATCTCCGTCAGATATTCGTTCAGGATGGCAACAACCTGCTCCGGTGAATGATGCTCCGAAAATGTTGTAAAGCCTTTGACATCGGAAAAAAGCACCGTCACTTCCCGTCGTTCCCCGCCAAGTTTCGCAAGTTCCGGGTGCTTGATCAGTTCGTTGACTATTTTTTCGGTTACGTAGCTTGAGAACATGCTCCGTATCTGCTTGGCATAGCGCTCTTCCGTTGCGTACCGGTAAGCGGTGGTCACGAAATATATAACGATGACCGAGTTGCCCGCATAACTGATATCGATCCATAATCTGGAGGTAAAGAACAGGATATAGCCGGTGGCAAAAAGCACTGATATGAAGACGGCAGCCATGGCGGCCCCTGTCAGTGCCCGCAGGTTAACGATAAAGAGTGTAAAAACGGCGCCGACGATAATGATGATAAATATATTCATGAGCCGTCCGACGAATCGGATGTTTTGCTTATGCAGGATCGCCCCGATCATATTGGCATGTTTTTCCACACCGAACATGATCGCGGATGAGGGGCTCACGATCTTATCGTGTATCCCAACGGCTGTAGGACCGATAAGGACGACCTTGTCCCGAATTAAGGCCGGGTCTATTTTTCGTTCAAATACATCAAGGGCTGAGATGACGGGAAATGTATTGTGCGGGCCGTAGTACGGGATGAGCATTTTTCCGAACGGGTCGGTCTTGAGGACCACTTTGCCCAATGTTATCGAATCTGTTGCCTCGATGCTCATATCTGCGGGAGGAAGCCCTCTATACATTCGCGCAACCTGCAGATCGATCGACGGATAAAGCTGGCCTTCATATTCAATTGCGAGGGGTTCCCATCGAAGCTTACCGTCGGCGTCGGGGATCATGTTTATATAGCCCATCGCCGCTGCATTCTGAGCAATTGCCGGGACAGGCAGAAGAACGCCCCTCGCCGCGATCGGCCTGTGTATTTTAAATAGATTTTCGTTTTTGATGATCAAAAAGGCATTATCCAGAAAAGCGTCATCAATGCGAGAAGGGGGGTTTCCCTCGAAATCAAAAACGATCGGGAGTACGACATTTCCTTTCTCTTTTATGGCATTTGCCAGTCTTGCATCGTGTCTCGACGGCTCGCTGAAAATAAAATCGAGCATAATGACCCGTGCGCCCATCGAATTCACACGGTGTATCAGATCGGCCATTTTATCCCGGTCCCACGGCCATCGTCCGATCGACTGCAGGCTCTTATCATCGATTCCGACAATCACTATCTCGGCGGGTGCCGGGGATTTCCCCCTTAACTGGTAACGCAGGTCATACAGAAGCATCTCGAGGCGCTCGAAGGGCATAAACCTGGCAAGGGCGAGGACGACAAATATGATGGTTATGCCGATCCCGATAAGGTATGTGCCATGCCGTTTTTTTAATTTCATGATCTTTTTATTGTGATCTTAATAAGGAGAATATCACGGGTCGCGCTCAAAAAGGAAGCTCGAGTTTGATAGTTTTTCGCAAAAAGTCTTGGCTCAAAACTTTTATGTGGTATAATGTAACCCTTCCCACGCGCCCGTAGCTCAGTTGGATAGAGCGTTGGCCTCCGGAGCCAAAGGCCACAGGTTCAAATCCTGTCGGGCGCGCCAGTAAAAACAATTAAGTTACAGGAGTTCGTCAATGTCTGGCCCATTCATTCCCAAGGGTAAGTATTGGGTATCATTTAGTTGAAAAACTAACCTTACAGCTGGTATAAATAGATGACGGCGAGTCAACGGAATCCTACAAAATGACTGAGATTAAGTATCACGGTATCAAAGAAAACCAAATAGTTCCGAAAGCACGTCACGACATTCATAAGGTTCTTCTTGAATATTTCTCAAAGCAACCGCCAGGAAGACTCCTTGATGCTCCGGCGGGCTACGGCCATCTGGCAAAACACCTCAGCAGTATGGGTTACACTACGGTTTGTGGTGAAATCGAACCTGAGATCTTCAGGGCTGAAGAAATAGAATGTGTTTTTACCGACCTCAACCAAAGAATTGATGCGCCTGACAGTTCATTCGACTATGTATGCTGCGTAGATGGTCTGGAGCACATGACCAACCCTTACCGGGCTGTTGAGGAATTCGCAAGAGTACTAAAAACTGGAGGCACAGGGGTATTCAGCATTCCCAACTATTCAAACATCGAGAAACGGCTTAAGTACTTCCTGAACGGATATCTCACGAAACCAAAAACAGAAGACGATTACAGACGTGCAGGTTCAAACCTGTTTAATTTTCATAATTCCCCTTTGACAATCACGCTTCTTAACCTCATGTTCGAGATCAATGGCCTGAAGGTTGCGGCAATTTTGAGAGACAAGATAAAGATTAAACAGTACTTGCTTTCACCTTTTGTGCTTCTTCTGAAAGCACGTGCCCGCCTTTCATCGCAAAGATCAAGGGAAAAACATGCGTATGATCTGACCTTGAAGAATGAAGTAATTCTTGGCGGTAATACGTTGATATTCATCACAAAGAAAGAGCGGTAGGGTCGCAGGTCTCTGTTATGCAGATCAAAGGGGTGACGGAAGTTGACCAATACCCTTCGGTATGTAGGGAAAGGACCTTTCCACCACTTCCTCTATGACGAGATCCGGTTTTTCGCGCTCAACATATTTCATAAGGGTGGAGCCGCTTATTCTGTCCCATATATATGTCGACCGCCCGAATTTCCGCGAGAAGTAGGGTTGTAACGCGTCGAAGAAGGAATCTCTGAAGATAAGCACATTCAGTCCCCGGCTGTTGCATATCATGGAAAAGCCATCCTTCGCTTCGTCGGCATCCGGTGGGTCCTTGACGGGATTACACGCATTCTCAAAGGAAGGCCGCGGGTATTCTTCCGTAATGCCCTCCTTCATTGCCATTACGGCGAGATCGCCGCCGCCTGTACTGGTTATCTTGAATTCTGACGGTTTCAGCAATTGAGGTGATATCCTGCCCGGAAAAAGCCTGCCGATCTCCTTCATGATCTCGAATTGCGCCACATTAGCCCCATAATGGTTCCAATGCGTGTCTGTCTTCTGGTATACTTGACGCCTCTCCTTTTCCTTTAATAACGGTTCGCGAAGATCGACCACAACGACATCGGTGTGCTCTCTCAGATACCGAACGATCTGGTCTGTTGCCGACTCCTTGTTCTGCTTCTTTATGTATTTTGGCAGTTTCTCGAAATATATGGTGTGTTTGTTCGGGGCTATGACGAAAACATACCCTATGCCCTGTTTGCTGAGCCAGTCCTTTATGGCCAACATATTCCTTGCAAACCTTTCGAGTTCTTCATTTGTAAAGAGATTGATATTCATGACATCGCCCATTGGGTCATTGTACCTGGTGTAGCCTTTCTTGATGGAACCCAGGAACATCCATCCATCCTGGCCATAGGTCACGTCCGAGGAGGGTGAACTGGTCTCGATCTTGTTGTGTATCCTGAAATACATATTGCTGAAGACCTCGCGCAGTCCGAAGTGATCGGAATAGAAGGTATCCAATGCCTTCGGGTAGGCCGCGATCTCCTTCATCGTCCCGGGAAGGGCGGGCAGTTTTGCCAGGACCCTCTTTTCGGTTTGGGAAACCTTCTTGCCTTCCTGCAAGATCCCGATGAACAGGGGCGCGTATATGGCCGCGCAGAATATCAGGGCAAGGGCGATGCTGTGGAATCTGTATATGGAGCTCTTTTTGGCCTTCATCTCTAAAACCTGAAATAAATGAAAGGGTTATAGGTAGATGATGCAACTTTCAGAATGCTCAATAGCAGCAGCGAGGTAAGAAGCGCCAACCTCTGGAGATCGATGAAGAAGGCCATTCTCATTGAGCATTTTTCTGCAAATCTACCAAGGCGGCCCTCCATCCATGCGTATACGGGCGTCGACAGCACAATGCCGACCAGAAACGCATAGACGCCTTCACTGGTCAAGACCTGGGCATACTGTAACGGTGTGGTGTGGCAGTTTGTCACATCCGCCATGGATCTTAAGTACATCATGGCCCCCGACAGGTTCTCCGCCCTGAAAAAGACCCACCCAATGACCACCACAAGGAGAACATATACGTGCCTGACCGGCTTCCAGACCTTGCCGAGAATGCTTGAGAAACCCCCATGCTCGCTCGCAAGAAAGAGGCCGTGGAACAGGCCCCATATCACGAAATTCCAGCTGGCGCCATGCCAGATCCCCGCCAGCGAGAATACGATGATTAGATTGCCGTATACGCGCGGGGTTGATACCTGGTTGCCTCCCAGGGATATGTAGACATAATCCCTGAACCAGGTTGAAAGGGATATGTGCCAGCGCCTCCAGAACTCTCGCACCGACGACGAAATATAGGGATAGTCAAAGTTCTCGCGAAGGCGGAATCCAAACATCCTGCCCAACCCGATGGCCATGTCCGAATAGCCCGAGAAATCAAAGTATATCTGGAGGGTATACGCCAGGGCGCCTATCCAGGCCAAAGGTACTGTGAGGTTATTGCCTGTGATAGCAAAGACGCTGTCCGCAATCTCGCCAATAGGGTTGGCGATGAGCATCTTTTTCGCCATACCATAGATAAAACGCTGGATACCCAGCGCAAACAGTCCGAGAGAATGGGATCGGCCCGTGATCTGACCTGCAACATGCTGGTAGCGGATGATCGGACCAGCCAGAAGTTCGGGAAACAACGAGATGTAAAGGGCGAGGCTGAAGATATTCTGTTGTGCCGCAACCACCTTGCGATAGACATCAACTATGTATGAGATCGCCTGAAAAGTAAAGAATGAGATGCCGATGGGCAGGTGAAGAGGTTTCAGGTCTACGCGGGGGACGCTCAACAATGAAAGCAGGACGTTAAGATTATCTGTGACAAAATTCGCGTACTTGAAGCTAAAGAGCAACCCCACATTGAAGACAACTCCCGATATCAGGTAGAGCCGCGACCGCCTCCCGGCGTCCGCATTGTCGCGGGACCGGGAGATGAATCTCCCCACATGGTAGTTTACGACGATCGATGCGATGATCACGGCGACATAGAAGACCTCTCCCCAGGCGTAGAACAAGAGGCTTGCCGTCAGCAGCACGCCGTTTTTGACCGGTCTGGGGGAAACATAGTAAAGCAGCAAGGTGATCGGCAGAAAACCAAATAGAAAAGTGGCCGTGGTGAAACCCAAATTCTAATCCTCTCGTGATAGCATTCGTTCGATCTTGCCAGTCTGCTGCCCTACGGGAAAAGGGTACGCGGCATTTCAACCGTCAGGACTACAACACCTCACGGATACCCGTGACACCCAGGCCTTTGGAAACAGCTTCCCGCATTACACAACAAACCGCCAGTCATGGATTATACCACATTATGCAATAAATGGTCACGGACAGGAATAGAGGTCCATTGTATTCAGGACATGACCTGCACACTGGTTTTAAAGAAGGATTCTTACAGTAGTACCAAGGATTTACGAGACACCGCCAAGAAGCAACTCCTGAATTTCTAACCTCCTAATACCAGAAAGAAAAAGCCCCCGATATTTCTACCAGGGGCCTAGTGGCGTTCTTCATGGGCCTTGTTCGCTTCTGCTCTATGACCCTACCTCAGTAATCACAATAGATGATCTGCGCTCATCGTCATGCTGATTTCTGAAACCAAGGTCATCGGTGCCATGCTCCTTCATGTTGGCCAATCAACACGGTTAGGATTACCACCTTCGTACTGCGAATGCTTCTACAACCATGCTGCCCCGGCCCAAGGCCATTGGTGGTTGGGCTAAGGATTGACCCTTACCCGGATACACCATGATTTAGAAGAACGCCTGTATAAGTATACACCAGATCTGCAATTGTGCAACTGCTCAGGCACCTATATTCAGGTTTATGGCTCAACGCACCGATAAGAGCCCCATTCAAAATGGCAAATGGTTTCAAATCCAACACAGCAAATATTAAATTTACAAATGGCTCCCGGGATGATATTGGTAATACAAACTATCATATTTTTGTGCTCAGGGAGACGTGATGAAAAATACATTGTTTGGGGTGATTATCCTTGGTTTATTGATCGGGTTTACGAGCAATGCACCCGCTGAGGACAGAGATCCCGGCAAATCCCCGGACGTGAAGTCGAGTCCTGCCGGGGAGGAGAAAACCCAGGCAAAATCCAATGCGTTTGACGAAACGACAACACAGTATTTAAAGAGGTTCAGGAGCATTAATTCGGAACTGGTGGCTGCTCACCGGGAATTATATAAGTATAATAACCCCGACAGAAGCAGTAAGGGTATAAATCTGGGTGAGATACTCAACCAGGAAGGTACGGTCCGTGAAGCCCGGCAGGAGGAACAGGCAGTTCATGTTAGGAAAGCCCGGACGGAAGAAAAAATAAGCAGTCTACAAAAGGATGCAGAAAATCTGAAGATGGACCTTATTAAATATTACAATGGAAATCTGCCGAAAAATGTGTCTGATGCCTGGCAAAATGAACAAAATTATACCGAATATCTTATCTCCAAAAACAGATAGTGTAATAATTCCGTATTATCGCGGTCGATGAGGCCAAGAAAAAGCTCGCCCGGCAAAGAACATATATTGCCTGGATACAGTGCACCGGATGTCGAGAATAAATGATTTGATTTAAACGTAAATTTCGACTATACATTTGTAAATACATTTTGTAAAGATTGTTTGCGGCAAAAGTACCGGGCAACATACTTTCATCCAGGAGAAACCTGTTAATGCCAGTAAAGCCGCCCTCGCCTACCCCAAGGAAGATCGGGGAATACCTGTCTCTCAAGAAACATAATATCCAGGAAACCCTGGACCTTCAAAAAACCCTTGAAAGTCTTGATACTATAAAGCTTTTCGGTGAAATACTCATCGAAAATGGAAAGATCACGGCCACTGAGCTGACGCTGGCGCTCGACAAGCAAAGGGTAGATGTCATGAAGCGCCTGCCTGTTTTCAGGTCGATCCCCGTACGTGGCCTGAAAGCCCTCTGCTCAGTAATGAATGATGTTTTTATAGGGGCGGACAAGGAATTTATCTCGCAGGACAGTATGGGGGATTGTCTCTATATATTACTGACGGGCACGGCCAGGGCATACTGGGTGGACGAGATCGCCGGCAGGACCGAGCTGGGAACGGTTGAGGCAGGGGACATTATCGGCGAGATCGACTATTTTATGGATGGGAAAAGGTCGTCTTCAGCCAGGTCTATCAGCAGCATACATCTTTTACAGGTAAAATACAGAGACCTGAAAGAGGCTTTCAAGAAGATCCCGATGCTTGCCGTAAATTTCCTGGAGCAATTACAGTACAGCAATCTGCGTGTCGGGGAGATATTGAACAAGTCACGCGAGGCGGAAAGGGCCCTCAAAAGCTACCAAAGTTTCCTCAATTTATCTGAATTATTTGATCTCCGTATTACCATCGAAGAGCTTCTTGTAAAAAACGTAACAATGGCAAGCAAGATCATGGAAGCCGAACGGGCCACCCTGTTCCTGGTGGATGAGGCCGCAGGCCAGCTCTGGTCACGGGTAGCTGAAGGATCGGGCGTGCGCGAAATAAGGATACCGATCGACAGCGGCATAGCGGGGTGGGTTGCCCAGAACAAAACAATACTGAACATTGAAGATGCGTATAACGATGACAGATTCAACCCCGATGTCGATAAAAAAACAGGGTACCGTACGCGGTCGATCTTATGCGGGCCCGTGATAAATCTTCAAGGCGAGCTGCTGGGAGTGGTTCAGATAATAAATAAGAAAATAGCCCAGTTCTCGGAACAGGACGAGAAGGTCTTCCGCATCCTTTCTCAACAGATAGCGATATCCCTCGACAATTTTTATCTGTCGAAAAAGGTGATGTCCAATTATGAAAAGGTCAGCGTTCTGCTTGACATTGCCAATGTCGCCGCCCAGACAATGGACCTCAAGTTACTTATCCCGAACCTGGTCAACAAGATCTCCCAGATATTAAACTCCGAACGGGCGTCCCTTTTCCTTCTGAATCGGGCGACGAATGAATTGTGGTCGAGGGCTGCCCAGGACCTTGAAATATCTGAGATCAGGTTTCCCGTTTCGGTTGGGATCGCGGGACATGTGGTAATGACGGGTAAAGGCCGCAAAATAAATAATGTCTACGAAGACCCGCATTTTAACCCTGCCTTCGATCAACAGACAGGGTTTAACACGCACAATATGGTGTGCGTCCCTGTAATGAACCGATTTGCCGAGGTCGTAGGGGTTACGCAGGTAATGAACAAGCGCGGCGGTAATTTCACCGACGAGGACCAGGACCTGCTTCAGGCATTATCATCGCAGATCTCGATGGCGCTCGAAAATGCAACCCTTTTCGACCAGGTTGTTACAATGAGAAATTACCTCGACAATATTCAGCAAAGCATCTCTAACTCTATCGTCAGCCTCGATTCAAATTACCGTTTAGTGACCGCCAATCGTGCTTTTTACGCTTTTTTTCAGACACCTGACGGAGCTCTTCTGAAGGGCAAAGATTTTATCGAACTCCTTGGAACGGAGAACCAATCCCTCATCGATGCGGTGCGCGGTATTGCCCTGTCCAAATTATCGTTCATCGAATTCAATATGCCGCTCGTGATACCCAATGGGAAGCAGCATATAGTCAATATTAATGCCGTTCCTCTTTTTTCCGAAACAAACGAGTATGACGGAACCGTTATTGTCATTGAGAATATTACTGAAGAGAGACGACTGAAGAGCACTTTAACGCGATATATGTCAAAGGCTCTCGTGGACAAGGTCCTTAGCGATCAGGGCAGGCAGACCCTGGGCGGCACACGCAACAAGGTCACCGTGCTCTTTTCGGATATCCGGGGTTTCACTGCGATGACCGAAAAATTGACGGCTGTCCAGACGGTAGATTTTATTAATGAATGTTTCAGCCTCCTGGCGGATATCCTGTTCAAATATGACGCTGTGCTTGATAAATATATCGGGGATGCCATAATGGCCGTATTCGGTGTTCCGTATGAGAGGGATGATGATGCCGTGAGGGCGGTCCGGAGCGCGTTGGATATGCATACCATGCTCGAGAAGTTTAACACCTTGAGATCGGAGCAAGGAAAAGATCCGGTCAGGATCGGTATCGGGATATCAACCGGTGAGGTGCTTTCCGGGAATATAGGCTCCGAGCAGCGGATGGATTATACCGTAATTGGCGACGATGTTAATATTTCTGCGTATCTCGAAAAAAAGAACAAGTATTTCGGGACGAAAATATTGATAAGTGAAGCAACGAAAAGAGAGATCAGCGGACATTTTACGACCCGGCTTCTCGACGAGGTCATTTTCAAAGGCAAGATAAAACCAGTAAGAATATACGAGGTACTGGGTGAAAAGAGCTATTGCCTGGCAGATCATGAAGAACTTT
Organism: uncultured delta proteobacterium; assembly: GCA_903872255.1. Classification (GTDB taxonomy): domain Bacteria; phylum Desulfobacterota; class Syntrophorhabdia; order Syntrophorhabdales; family Syntrophorhabdaceae; genus Delta-02. Next base: position 11,648 of record CAIQJW010000138.1, read on the forward strand.
TTAATCAAGGTTTTGCCCTTTACCGAAAACAGAAGTTCCGCCTCGCACGAGATCTTTTCGGGACCAGGATCGATCAAGACCAGATCTGCCGCGTCTTTTGGGACCGATGCAGCATTCTCCTGAAAAACCCACCGCCGCCCGATTGGAACGGCGTATGGGTCGAAGATTAGCCTGCTGCCCCCCCGTTTTCCAACCCAAAAATAATCTTTTAGAGTATTCTGTCCGCGAATGGGATCCTTCTTACGACATAGTGGCATATGAGAAAGCACAATATGGTGGATGAAATGAAGGCCCCGGCGAATTTAAGGAAAGGCCATAGCGCGAGGTTGTGAATTGAGTACGCCACAGCGACAACGATAGGTGAATGAAAGATGAAAACTGCATATGCCTCTGCCGTCATTGCTTTGATGAGCGAAGGCTGCACATTGACAAATTTTCTGAAAACATAGATTAGACTGATCGAGGTGCCGACGGCTATGCAGGCACCGAGCCATGTCGCGATGAATGTTTTTACGGATATGCCTCCGCGAAGATATGCCAGGCCCTCGTGCGACACCCATGAAGAGATAACGAAAATACTGTAGACAACCATCGCTATTGCCGTGATAATGGTCCATTGCAGACCCGTCCGGTCGTTCAGCTTGCTGAGCCACTTGTTGCGATACCCAAGTATGCCGACGGCAAAGAACGCGACATAATCGGCATAATTTCCCAACCGGAGATGAAATATCTCCTTGTCTGCCGGAAGAAATATACGAAAAATGAAGGTAAAGACGGCCAGGGCGAATATGAATATAAAGATCGTAGAGTTGCGAGGAAATGGTCTCTCATGCCTTTCGGAGGGTACCAGGGGTTTCTTGAAGGCCCGGATGACCCCGTAGATTATCGAGAATACCAGAAGCACCTCCAGGAACCATGCAGGGCCCGGTGCAACGAATTTCAGGGTATACATGCTCTCGATAAAGGAATATTTATGGGAGAATTCATCCCTGTGGAGAAAATAATAAAGCGGCGGCCGGATAAATACCGCGAAAATTGCGAGCGGGATGCCGATCCGGATGAGGCGTTCTTTGATATAGATCCAAAGACCTTTCTTGTCCAGCGATCCGGGCGTAAAATACCCCGATATCAGAAAAAAACAGTGCAATACCCAGTTCCTGTTGATCGTCATGAGAAGGATCATGACGAGGTTGGTAAACGGGTCCCCGATGCGGTCGTAATAATACCAGCCTTGCTCTCCGGTATATGTGAGGCAGACATGATGCAGAATAACGAGGATAGTAAAAAGGAGCCTGAGATTATCGAGATAGAACATCCGCTCGACCTTTTTGGGTTTCGGACGTTCATCGGCCTCAGCGGGAGGTTGTGCTGTATTCAATGCCATGCTAATCCAGAGTTTTTAGCACATCACGTTTTCAACCTCAAGGGTTAAAGCATTACCCCAACGCGAAAAGATTGGCGAGTTAAATAAAATAGTTCAACGGTCAGAAAAAGCTTGCAGTGACCCGCCAAAGATTATAAATAATTGCATTGAACGCACAGGCCCGCACATACGCATACCTTTTTATCGTGATCAGCGTGGCATTCAGTTCTTTCCTCGTTCGTCTCAACAATTATATGGTCAACGTTTCGCTGCCGACCATTACCCGCTCGTTCGGTATTTCATCGGGCGAGGCATCGCAGGTGATCTCTTCATATCTTTTGATAATAACCACGATGCTCCTGCTTTTCGGGAAACTGGGCGATAGGATCGGGCTTAAGCGTGTGTTTATAGCAGGATACGTTGTTTTTACGATCGGCTCTCTTCTTTGCGGGTTTTCTCACAGTTTCACGATGCTCATTATTGCCCGCCTCGTCCAGGGGATAGGGGCTTCGATGCTGCTTGCCGTCAGTTTTGCGCTGATCTCACATTTTTTGCCGGCAGATAGGACGGGATGGGCCTTCGGCATTACGTCTACGGCATCCGCGCTCGGAGTTGCGACAGGCGCCCCCGTCGGCGGGATAGTCACGGGATACCTGTCGTGGAACTGGGCATTTTTTATCAATGTGCCCGTCGGTATAGCCGCCATTATAATAGGAATGCGCTGCATTCCAGAAACTGAGGCGATCAAGAAGGAACCCGGGCAACAAGGAAAAAGCCAGGCGTTTGATCTCACCGGTGCTATTTTAAGCTTCGCGGGGCTTGGCCTTTTGATATGGGGTATTAATCACGTGCATGATATGGGATGGTCCGTGCCGATTGTCGTATGCCTGGGATCGGCGCTGGCACTCATCGCTATATTCGTCTGGTGGGAGACCAGGCATCCGAACCCGCTCCTCGATATGCGGCTCTTTTCCCGTCCAAAATATACGTTTGCACTTATAGCGACTTTCTTCGCATACATGCTTATTTCGGGAAACGGTATGCTTCTGCCCTTCTATCTCGATATTGTCAAGGGGCTTAACGCGCAGCAAACGGGCATGGTCCTTATTGCATACTCGGTCATTTATATTGCCCTGTCTCCCGTAGCGGGCCGGCTTTCTGACAGGGTGAACCCTGCGTTATTATGCAGCATCGCCACCTTTTCGGCAACGGCCTGTGTCCTGACTTTTTCCTTCTCTCTCTACCGGAGCGGTTATGCCGCCGTCTTTATTTATCTTATCTGGCTCGCGCTTTCATTTGTCTTTTTCTTTTCACCCAACAACAACCAGGTCATGACATATGCCCCCGCGGATAAACGCGGGGTCTCATCGGGCCTTTTCAATACGATGAACAATCTTGGAATGGTCATTGGCGTGACGGTAATTGAAGCTATCTTTGCCGCAGGGGTGTCGGGTAGAGACGCCCCGGTCGGGGAATTGACCGCGGTTTCCGCTCTGCCCGGTTTTCACTATGCATACCTCGCGGGCGGCGCGTGTTGTTTTATGTCCCTTGTTTTTTCCCTGCTCGGGAAAAGTCACAAAAAGGTCTCACGTCCCCGTTTCAAAATCCCGGGATAAAAGGCCCGGAAAAAGTTGCATTAATGATTGTTGGGATCGCACGATCTTACGTATTCCAGTATCTCCCGGCCCATTTCACACGCGATATTGATCTTGCTGTAATCGATAGGCACATTGTTGAGATATTGCAGCAACAAGGCGTCGCCGACATGCGAAAAGGGGAGGATGCCTGCATAGAAGAACCCTATTTCTTCAAATTTGCCGATGAGACTGCATACTACGGGATCGTGAAGATTGAGGTAGAGTGTGATCTGGTCGACTTTCTGATAACAGAGGGTCTTAAGAATGTTGTGCACCTGCGACACGACCTGCCTGCCGTATGTCTTGACCTCGATGCCGGCGCGATTATACCCGGGTACGACGACAACCCTGACATCCCCCGTTTCTTCCGCACTCTCCTGCCCTTTCCCGGGGTCATCCGCAAAGATCCGTTCAATCTCCAATGACTTGTACGTCTTTTCGATCATTGTCCTGTGTTTTGACGGTATGAACAGTACGATATTTCCCGGGTCCTCGACCACTCTGTATCCGAAGATAACCGACCCGCGCTGACTTAGGGCGGCATCCATTCCCTTGTATGCCCTGTTTCCTGGAATGAGGCCGGCCACCATCGCACAACGTTTGAACCCGGCCTTCTGCCCCGCTTTCTGTGCATACATGTGATTGGTAACGGCCTTGCTGAATATGCCTTTGAGGCCCTCCTTCTTTGCTTCCTCAACGAGGCGTGAGATCATCAGATTCTGGCATCCGTGCCCTCTGTACGAGGGTTCAACAACGGCCATTGCCGCCTCGGCAATTTGATCCGTTCTTTGGTCACGCACAAGTGCGGCATGCCCGACGATGCGGTTATCCTCCCCGATAGTGACCACCGATATGATCGTGCCTTCGGCATGGCATTCTGCCAGTCTTTCCGGGTAATAGATCGTGTCAATGCCGTACGTGTATCCGTACGCTCGGTAGAAGAGCTTCGACACGTCGTAGACTTCCGACGGCTCTATAAGGCGTATCGAGAAAGGTTTTTTCTCAATCGCTTCGGTCTTGACGGGTTCAGGGAAACGTTCGAGTTCCGACGCTGAACTCATATCCTGGACGCTGCGGTACGGCAGGTATTTGACGAGATGCAGTTCCTTGCCGTCGCGGCCCAGGTTATGGTAAAATATTTCGTCAACGCTCTTTTTAATGAGATGCGAGCCGAGTCCCGCATTGGCGGTCCCGTCAATGTCTGAAGGCGCACTGTACTCGGGAAGGAGGCTGGGTGAATACGGCAGTCCCCTGTCTTTGATAATGACCGTTATCCCTGAACCGCCCGGCTTAACAATAACCTGAAATGTCGCTTTTTCGTCAGGCTCAAAGGCATGCCTCACGACATTTACAACTGCCTCCTCGACCGCTATTAGCATCATTGTCGTATCACGCCTGCCAAAACCGATCTTGTCCGCCACCTCGGATATAAATGCCTGGATGGCGGGAAGATAAACAAGATCGTTCGGGACCGTCAATATTGAGCTCTCAGCAAGATGTTCCATTATCATCCCCTACTTCAGACTTTCCAGCATCTTGGTAATGTTGGACACTCCCTGGTGGAATTCCTTCTTGTCGCCGTTTATCACGACACAGGTGGGGGTAGCGCGTATCTGGTCGCTTCTGAGATATTGCTGGAGTATGTTGAACACCGGTTGAGTATCGAAGGGCTTGAATTTAATGCCTTTGGAGATGAGGAAAGTTTCAAGCTTCTCTTTGTCGGCAATGTTCTGCTGCGCTGCTTCGAAAAGGAATGAGCGCGCCTTCAAGGCATGGCCTATCTCTTTCTTCGAATTCAGGATATACAGAAAATAACGTGCATACATGGCCGAGTTTTTATGCAGCGGGGTATCGACGAATGTAACCGTGACAATATTTCGTTTAACGAGATCTGCGAGCAGGTATTCGATGTTCGGTTCAAGCGCCTTGCATGCGCTGCAGAAATAATCCGAATAGAGCCGGGTTTCGATCTTTCCCTTCCCGAAGGAAAAAAGGGACATATCCGTAGACTTACTGCTAAGGTCCGAAGCCAATCCGGGTTGTCCGAAAGATAAGAATATCGATGCACATAAAATTACAGGCAGTAATAATCTTTTCATAGGCTAAAGTATGGGACAGTCGATGATTCTTGTAAAGAGAAAAATTGTTATGGTAACGGGTGTCCGGAGCATGATCGGCCTTTCCGATTGACACCGTCCGGTCATTTTATTATTGTATAATCCATAAATATAAAATGTTATCCATGATAGGATCAATATGACAGACACCGACACGTTTGGCGGTGACCCGCAGGTGAGGTTCATGCGCCGTATATTTGGATCGATCGAGGCCGCACAAAAAACATTCCTCGAATCGGTGAGGATATCTCCGGCCGATGGCCGGCTCCGGCCGGCCCGCGAGCATGCCTTGAAATTGTTCGAAAGGTCATGGATAGAGGTCCTGCAGCGGACAAATGCGGCGGCTGACGATGTTGCGGCGGATATCTACCTTATGTGCCTGGGACGTGCGCTGGCACTCAACGGTTTTCAGGTTCCTGACAGTTTTTTTCCGCAAAGAGACGATCTCAAGAAGCTGGTCGATGAGGTGCTCGCGTGATCCGTCTTCGCCTTTTCGGACGATGCAGGATCTATCACGATCCCGTGACCCCGGTAATGAAAGAGCCGGCCCGGATAGGGTGGAATGCCTGGTTTCGCTCCATAGATCTTGTAACACCCCAGAAGCTCAAAGGAGAGGAACTATTGAGACGCACCCGCGGCTGGTGGACCGTAGAATCGGATGATGTGGCCCGGGTCGTCAAACGGCATGGCCGCATCATTGTAGGGCAGGGTGGGGAACTGATGGTTGAATTCGAATCGCAGGCCGAGGCCGACGGTCTTTCGGCCGAGCTCAAAAAAGAATTCGGTGAACAGGTATTGCTGGCACCGTGAAGAAGGGGTCAAAAGTATGATGTTTCCAAGGCTGAAGCTACTTATCGCAGCATGCCTCGTCCTCATGTCGAGCGTCGTTTGTCTTGCGTCAGACGAGGTAATTACTCAGGTTTCGACGATAGATGCCCTGATGGCTGGCATTTACGATGGCAAAACAACGCTCGGTGAATTGCGGAAGAATGGCGATTTCGGCAGCGGGACCCTTGAGGGGCTTGATGGGGAATTGATACTGCTTGACGGTGTATTCTACCAGGTAAAAGCTGACGGGACGGCGGTGAGGCCCGACCCCGGCAAGAGGACCCCTTTTGCCGCAGTAACATTCTTTACTGCGGACAGGAGCCTCAGGATCGAGGAGGGATCAAATTTTCAGGATTTTACGGAAAGCACGGAGAAGTGGTTGCCGTCGCGGAATATTTTTTATGCGGTGAAATTGAAAGGATCATTCAGATCGGTAAAGACCCGGAGTGTTCCACCCCAGAAGAAGCCCTATCGACCGCTGGCCGAAATAGTTAAGACCCAGCCGGTCTTTGAATTGAAGAATGTCACGGGGACCGTTGTCGGTTTTTGGTGTCCCCCATTTGTGAAAGGGATAAGTGTGCCCGGGTATCATCTCCATTTTATTTCAGCGGATGGAAAAGCGGGAGGCCACGTCCTTGATTTTTCCGTGGGAAA
>CAIQJW010000139.1 GCA_903872255.1 uncultured delta proteobacterium
AGCGATCCATACATAACCCGTATTTTCCACAATCCCGGACATATCGCAGCATATTCTGTCCAGGCTGCACTGGCGGTAGGCGTTGTGGTAGCCGCCAAAATGTGGGTAAGATACCGCGCCCCGCGGGTAACCGAACCGGCGGTACAGGTTGCCGGGAATCCCTTCGCAGTGGAAGGCTGGGACATACTGTAATATACGATTTCGCGAAGATAACAAAGGGCCCCTTCAAGGGCCCTTTTCCGTTTGATACTTCATTTGGTATGTGGTATGTGATAACCATACGCTCCAACAAAATACATTCCCGAGTTCCTTGAGAGGAGGCAACATGAAAAGATTTTTGACAGTTATGTGCGCAATTTGCATGGTCTTCGCATTTGCCTGCGTTTCGTTCGCAGCCCCCGAGGGTAAGATCAAGACGGAAAAGCCCCCCGTAAAAAGGCCCACGAGAGTTGACAAGACGAAAGCGAACGAACCGAAGGGCGAAGAAAAGAAGAACCCTAAAGATGCAACCAAGGGTAAAAAAGTAGAACCGAAGAAACAAGAGCAGAAGAAAAGCGATAAGTAACAAAAGTCAAAAACAGAACTAAATTCGGGGCAGGCCGGTGAAATCTGATCTGCCCCTTTATTTTCCGGCCAGGCCAAGAACCGCAGGGTTGAGATGGCGGAACAATAAAAGGCCCCTTCTTACGGCTTGATCATTTTTTTGCGGGACGTATATCTATCAGCTTCCTTCCTTCGAACACGCCTTTGGGGTCAAAGAAGAATCCTATACGGGCCGTCCCGACGTCTTCGCAGGCGCGGCACCCGGTGGTCAGCCGGTATGGGACCGTGAATTTAAGTTTCCCGGTTTTCAGGCGCTCGACCGATATTGAACTATCGGAAAAACGGTCTCCCATGAAAAGCCCGATATCGGGATATTTCTTTTTCAAGGCCTTGTACCCCGGATCCTCTTCGAGCACCGGGCCTGCAATCGCAGACAGGTCATCGACGTTGATCATCTCCGGCGTGCCGTTCACGAGGAAGATCCCATGGTTCTCGTTCGCCCTGAACGGGAAATCAGCGAAAGCGATATCAACCGGACCGGCCTTTTTCAATTTTCTCAAATATCCAGGTTCATCCGTTAATTTAATAAAATTGACCGCATCATCCGGCGCCCCTGCCTCTTTGATAAGCTTTACATAACACGACATTAAATCTTCTTCGCGCGAACATGCTGTTCGTACTTTATCCATCAGGGATGCATCGGGCACAAAAATCGCCTTCGCCGTTATCCGGCGCCCTTCGGCGAAAAGCTGTGCCGAACACAATGCCAGGAACAGCCCCGCGATAAGGCACAAAGCCGGAGATCGCAGCATTAAGAACCGTGAAATGCCTGAAAATAATTTTCGTCCTGATCCGTGCATATAACCCCCTCAAAGAGATGTTAGTGGAATTTATATATCATTTACGGGCCACGGTCTAGCGAATTTGCGAATAAATGCCGCCCGGCAGAACTTCCCCATGCCCGCCTTTAGCCACATGCCGTCTGCGAAGCTAAAATTGATGTTGCCATAGCCCTTTGTCTGTGTTATAAAAAAAATCCCGTGGGCCGTTAGCTCAGTCCGGTAGAGCAGTTGACTCTTAATCAATTGGTCGGAGGTTCGAATCCTCCACGGCCCACCAATAAAATAAGGTACTTACAGGCATTCACAAAGTCTTCAGAGCCGATATCTGGCGTTTTATCCATCAATAGTCCATCAATTTCAACTATTGCAGAATAAATATTAGCCGACCCGTTCAAGAAGTATAATCATTCATTGCCCACTCACATTTACAAATATTGGCCCGACGATACCATTAGGAGAGAATTTATCGTTTAGAGAATCCCGGGAGAAAAGCATTCTTTTTCTCAGAAGGACCCCCTGATCCTCTGGAGGAACCCCCACCCCCTGCTTACGTCAACCTCTCATACAAATACGACTTTCCCAAAATTTTTTAGTATTTTTTTTGGAATTGGTTTTCGTCCGAAGGCATCTCCCCACCGGTATAGCGGAGTCCCCTGCGAAAGAATTCAGGTCAAGACAGTAAAAAGTAATCAGCGTTGTCAACGATGAAGCTGGAGGTGTCTCCATAATGACGCAGCCGCCACAGGATGTGGGGTATTTATTGTACCTGAGTAAAAGAGAGGCCACCGGTAACTTCCTGAAACAAACGGTTTTGTAATTCTGTGATTGTCTGCGCTTTCAAGTGGTTATCGATAATTCATTGTCGTTTGGATTCTAACGTAAAAGTTGGACCGGCCTATTGGGGGGGGCAGTCAGTCATGACTTCGTTAAGATATTGCCTGATTCGGGCAATATGGATCAAAGCACCTTCCAAAAACTGTTTTACGCAATAGCGCGATTGATATCTAGGCCTCAGCGACTCCGACCGAAAAGGTGATGAGGAATTTTACAATGGCGGGGTAAGGCTGAGATAAAAGGATGAACTGCATCCAGATAACAAAGAAATAATGAACGATATATATGCCTTAGACGTGGTTGGAAAGATTGTCGGCAATCCGCCAGGTCTACCGGAAAAAGCTCCGCGCAATACCGAACGATGCCAGGATCGTAAAGGCGCAGCGAGTGGGTCTCACCCATGGGTAGTCAGCTGCGGTAAAGCTCCTTTACATCAACGGCAGAGTATAGTATCAATTAAAACTGTTTCTGGGGAACATTCCAAAAAGACTCTTCTCATGCGGGGAAGCGTAAGGGATGCCCCCTCTCCTTCATGTCAGGCTATACTGCAATAATAGAGCCGTTGTACAGGAGAATAAGCTCAAAAGAAACAGATTAAAGATTAGATAGCGAGAAAAATTTCAAAGATGACAAAAGACCTTAACACTCAGCCCCTGTTCAGGGCAGTATCGGCCAAAAGGCCGGAACCGGGCCTCATCTATCACTTAGACCTGGGAAGCCATTACTGCTCACATGAATATGAAAAGATCCTTAATCAGTTCGGCATGAAGATGTCAGTGAGTAGAAAGGGTAATCGTTTAAAAAACAAGAGGTGAAGTTATGGCAGAGCCAGAACAAATTCTTTCAGGAAAAGATGCAGACAGGAAAAAGGTATTGGATTTTGTTAATATCGTAAAAACTTTAAGAGTCCTGGTACCAAAAGAAGAATTCCCTTATGGCAGAATTAACAAGCTGCTTGGGATGGCTCAAAGACACGGTGATTGTTTTTGTGAAAGCTGCCAGGAAGAAAGGAAAAAGGAAAGTCAGAGATTTAGTCGGTCTTTATCAAAAATAGTGCAGTTTAGGCAAGAGTATTATAAGGCGGGACGTGATGGTGAGTTTGACCAAATGGTTAAGGTTGCCAGAAAAGGAGTAGAACTCCTCTTTGCCCTTCAGAGAGCAGGTCTGGATGACGCTGAATTGATAGGGGCAATAATAAAGATATATCGAAAAAAAGTAATATTTATTTGAAGCACTGCAAACGGCCTATGTTGCCCAGCACCAGCGAAGCTGTCACCAGGTACGTTTATGTGGTTACGAACCGACCCTACCTCTAAATTGCCCTATATCGTTCTAATTTTTTGTATGGTATTACTCGCAATCAGCAAATTTTTGGACACTTTCCCCATCTCCTCGCATTTAATGGAGGCTGTTGTCAGCGATGCGCTGATACCCTCAAAATGGGGGTTCTGGAGTGTTTTTTATGGGACACGGAGGGTAGTAGTGACACCCCCCCCATATAGAAACGCGTCACAGGACAAATCGAGGGTCTGTTCCACATCCTTAAAAATGGGTTCTGACTCGTTTTCCGATGCCGGGTAGGGGTAGGGTGTATGTGGCACCAGCTACGAGGACGACCGTGTACGGGCCGGGAGCTTATTGATAACTTCCTGTACTGTTGTTCTTGCCACGCCCTTTAGATGAACATCATTTCTCACGGCAATGAATAATCTTTATTAACAAGGAGTACTCTGCCATAATAATATTGATATAACCCGGTCGTCAGACGTCTGTAGCCGGTACCGGAGGTAGTCATTCATGCCAGACAAGAAGACCATACTCCTCGTCGAGGACGAGGCCCTCATCGCAATTGCCCAGAAGAAGACCCTGGAGAAGC
>CAIQJW010000140.1 GCA_903872255.1 uncultured delta proteobacterium
AGGATAAAGGGGCAGTGAAATTATCTGACGGGCGGACCTTTCGGCATTCGGGAATGAGCCGGGCCCGTATCCCAGGTGGCTGTAGACCTTTTGGAGATGTATCGGGGTCGGGTAATGCACGAGGGTTATAATTCCCTTCTCGCCAAGATATGTCCTTAAAAGCTCGCGGTCCTCGGCGGCGATAACGTAAAGGTGATAGACATGATAGGCGTATGGCGCCTCGACCGGCCTTTTTACGGGCAACTCTTCGAGGCCCGCGTCGTAGAGCGACGCGTTGCGCCTCCTTTTGATATTCCACTCGTCGAGATAGGGCAGTTTCACCCTGAGGAGGGCAGCCTGGAGCTCGTCAAGCCGCGATACGAAACCCTGAACGTCGTGCACATGACGGTCGGTTTGCCCGTGGGCCCTCAAGATCATCATCTGCCTGTAGGCATTTTCATTGTCCGTGACAATTATCCCGCCGTCCCCGTAGCATCCGAGGTTTTTCGTCGGATAAAAACTGAAGGCCGCGACATCGCTCATCGTGCCGACGTTCCTGTCTTTATAGCGCGAGCCGTGTGCCTGGCAGGCGTCTTCCATTACCATGACGCCGTATTTCCCGCAAACCTCCGTGATCTCATCGAGCCGGCACGGCTGCCCGTAGAGATGTACGGGAACGCACAGCCTGATGCCGGGCTCCTTTTTCAAAAGTTCTTCCAGGGCCCGCGGGTCCATATTATAAGAATCGCCCTCGATATCACAGAAGCGGGGGACAAGCCCGTGCTCTGACAGTGCCATTGCGGTCGCTATGTACGTGTTGGGCGTCGTGACGAACTTATCTCCCGGTTTAAGGCCAAGGGCAAGCCCGCCTATCTTTATCGCATCCGTTCCGCTCGCAACACCGACAGCATATTTGGTACCCACGTACGCGGCAAATTCCTCCTCGAGAGCGCGCACTTCCTTTCCGAGGATGAATTCTCCGCCCGACAGGACATTTTCGAATGTTCTGACCAGCTCCGGCTTGATCGCGGCGTGGTCCCTGTCTATATTGAAGATCTTAACGTTCATTGCGGATAACCGTCCTTTTCTGCACGCACGCTATGTATGTTTGCACGGATCTCACCAGTACTCTTTCCGGAATTTCCTGTAGAAATCTATGGTTCGCGCGATGCCGTCATCTAGAGAAACAGCCGGTTCCCATCCGGTGATCTTTTTGATCCGTGTTATATCGGCATAATAATCGCCGGGCTCGACCTCTTTTCTTTCCTGGGTAAATTCGGTAAATCTAGTTCTGCCGGACCCCGCGATGGCGACTATCTTTTCGGCGAGGCCATGGAAGCTGACGGGAACTCCCGTGCCCACATTAAATACCTTGCCGTATGCCTCGTCAGCGGATGCGACCTTGAGCATTGAATTGACCAGGTCCTCGACATAAAGAAAATCCCTGAGTATCCTTCCGTCGCCCATTACGGGTATTTCTTCGTTGTCCATGGCCTTGCGGATGAACCAGTTGAAAACGCCGTACTCGTCGTGGGCCATCTGGTGACGCGGGCCGTACGTGTTGGTGATCCTGAGGCATATTCCCTTTATCTGGAACACGTCGTCATAAACGAGCACCAGTTTCTCCGCGGTGAGGTTCGTCACCGCGTATACACCCTTGGGATTTGTGGGATGGTCTTCATCAACGGGCAAGCTCACACTGGAACCGTATTCGCCGCGCGTTCCTGCAAAAATAACCTTCGCATCCCGGTTGTAATGACGCAGCGCTTCGAGGAGGACAAGAGTGCCCCGGCAATTTATCTCGAGGTCCTGCAGGGGATTTTTCATGCTGTCAACATGGTTGACCTGCCCGGCGAGATGGAAGATGTAATCCTTTCCCTTGACCATATGGTTCATGGAAAGCTGATTACGGATATCGGAGATATTGACGGTCACTTTTCCCGCTATGCCGCTTACATTGAAAAGATTGCCTCCCTGACGGGGAAGCATGTTGTCGATAATGGTCACATGAGCGCCCTGCCTAACAAGTTCGATACACAGATTGCTCCCGATGAAGCCCAATCCTCCGGTAACGAGGACCTTCTTGTTATTGAACACGTTTCTTTCCTCCGTCCGCTTTTTCCAGCTCCCAGAGCCGTGCGTGTTTCATGAACACGTAATACATGGTCGAAGCCAGGATGATAAGCCCCGGAATACCGTCGAGGAAACCCCTTTTAAAGAAATAATCCCTGAACAGGCGATAGATCGGGCGCAGCACCATATTAAAAAGATGAAAATGACGCCCCGCATTAAAAAGATCGCGGGCATATGCCTCGGAATAGCGGTCTATGGTACGGATCTGGTGGGCCGTATCCGTGTACGGCGTGTGCATATAATGGTTCTTCATATGCCCGACGTGCCCGTCAACATGCACCTTTGCATGGATGCCCCCCTTCCAACCTCCGCGGTCCTTTCTGTAAAGGCGTATTTCGCGGTCAGGGTACCATCCTCCATATTTTATCTCCCTGCCAAGGTAGATATTCCTTCGGTCGACGATGTAGCCGTCACTCGCCGATGCTAAATGGAGGATCTCGCCCGCCTCTCGCTTAAAGGACTCCGTGAGCCATTCATCTGCGTCGATGAACATGACCCATTCATTTTTGCAATGGTCCTGGGCATACTGGTATTTTTCCGGCTGGCTCGTTGTGTCAAGGTTGAGTACGAGATCGGCATATTTCGAAGCAATATCGGCGGTGCCATCGGGACTGTGCGAATCGACGACAACGACCTCGTCCGCCCATCCGGCGACGCTCTCTAGCGCCCTTGCTATCGTGGCACTGTTATTGAACGTGATCATATAGACAGATAAAGGTAGCGCTGCTGCCTGTTTTTTATCCATTTTAATGGGTCCGATGGTGTTACAATACACTAAAAAGTGCTTGAAATCAAATCAGAAAGCAGTGTTTACCCGCTTCATTTCTCTCGCAGTTTCTTGATGGTTTTAATAATGTCACGCGTTGAGTGATCCTTGGGATCGCCGACTATTGCGACCTTCCCTCCGTAGGAGAGGACAATGTCCCGCTCGGGTACGTTATCTTCGGTATAGTCGGTGCCTTTCGCGTGTATATGGGGTTTAAGCGTCCGGAGCAGGTTCTCGACGGTGGGTTCACCGAAGAGGATCACGTAATCGACAGGATCAAGGGCGGATATGATCTCCGCGCGCTCATCTGCAGGCGTAACGACCTCTTTGCGCTTGCCGAGGCCGGTCACGGACGAATCATCGTTGACGGCAACAATAAGAACATCGCCGAGTTCCTTTGCCCCTGCCAGATACCGGACATGCCCTACGTGAACGATGTCAAAACATCCGTTCCCGAAGACAATTTTCTTCCCCGCCGCCTTTTCGGCATCGATGATATTTTTCAGTTCGTTCAGATTTTGAATTACTTTACCCATAGGTTTTCACCAAAAATGTTCTATGTTCTACGTTAAAAACCATCCAAAAAACTGCCACCGCCGTCATCCCCCTTTGAGTGTTCGGGATCCTCCCACCCACCTTCATCCCGGCGCTTGAGAGACTGTGTCGCAAACATTTTTCGCCGGAAACATGCAAAGCACCGGAATAAACCACCGTCCGTCATTCCCGCGAAAGCGGGAATCCAAGGTTTTTCTTTTTGAGCCCTTTGAAAACATTAAAACCAGAAACAATAATAAAAACAAAACCTTGGATTCCGGATCAAGTCCGGAATGACGGCGGGGGTTTTATGCCGGCAGGTATAATATAACCG
>CAIQJW010000141.1 GCA_903872255.1 uncultured delta proteobacterium
CGCTACCTCAAGGGGAAAAAGCACCCGCAAATGCTAAGCTTCTCATGTTCATCGCTAATGTGGTATAAAGGGTCTACAGCAGGAAATGACCGGCGGAGACTATCGTGGCGAAAAAAAGACATCGTCTGCGTAATATCACGTTACTCACAGCGGTTTCGTTCGCCATTGCCGCGGCCCTTTTCCTTTTCGATGTCCTTGCCGTTTACGAGAACAAGTCCTTCGATCTATTTTCCCGATATCTGAATCCCGAAAAAGCGTCCGATCGTATTATCATTATCGAGATCGACCAGCAGTCGATCGACGCGCTGGCCGCCGAGAAGATCAACTGGCCCTGGCCGCGGCAGGTCTACGCGCCCATAATAGAATTCGTTTCACGTGCGGACGCCCTTTTCATCGATATTCTCTTTACCGAGCCGTCATCATACGGCGTGGAAGACGACAGGACGCTCGGCGATGCAGTATCGAAGGCATCGAACGTCTATCTGCCGTTCTTCCTTTCCGTTAACGAAAAACCCCTGGAACGCGACGACGCCGCCTACCTCAAGCGCTTTGCGGTACCGGAAAATATTCCTGTGAGCGCATCCTACCGGTCTGCCGTGACCCCCATCAGTCAAATAAGAGAGGGGGTACGGGGTGCGGGAAATGTGGCAATTTCCCCGGATAGCGACGGGGTTTACCGAAGGATCCCGCTCTCTTTCAAGCTGATGGACATGACGCTTCCGAACCTGATCTTTTCCTCGTTCAGCAATGCGGGTGTGTGCAAAGTTGAATCGGGCAGGCTGATGCTCGGGACGAAATACGTACCCCTTACGAACGGGAAACTGCTCCTTCGCTTTCCGAGCGGCCCACATCCCTACAGGACCATACCGGCGATCGACATACTCGCGGCGTACCGAACGGGAACGAATACGGGCGGGAGTATCACGCCGGACCTTTTCAAGGGAAAGGTCGTTTTTCTCGGGATGACCGCTCCGGGCCTTTTAGATCTCAAATCGACACCGACCATGTCAGTTTCAACAGGTGTGCACGTAAATGCCGCGATGTTCGAAAATCTGGAATTGGGGACCTTCATGCGCCCGGCCTCTCACACGGCTGTCCTTGTTTTTATGCTCCTCATCTGTGTTTTCATCGTATCTGTTGTCATTAACTATCACACGATGGTCAAGAACCTTTCCGCCTTCATCTGGGCATTCATCGTCGTCACGGGCATTGCAGCAGTATTATTTTCGCGTCAGCACTACCTGCCGACCACATACCTCATGGTTGCTGTCATCCTGAGCTTTCTGCTTTCTGTTGCTTTCAGTTATGCAGTTGAGGGAAGGGAGAGGCAGTTCATAAAGAGGACATTTTCTCAATACATGGACAGGACGATAGTCGATTATGTCCTTCAAAATCCTGAGATCGTGAAACCCGGCGGCAAAAAAGCCCGCGTCACCGTCCTGTTCGCGGACATAGCCGGATTCACGACAATTTCCGAGCGCAATACGCCCGAGGATACGGCCCTCATGCTCCACAGGGTGCTCAACGAACTCACCGAAGTTGTTATCGAGGAGAAAGGGGTCGTCGACAAATATATCGGGGACTGCATCATGGCGTTCTGGGGTTCACCCCTTGTCCTGCCGGAGGATGAGATCAATGCCTGCCGCAGCGCGCTGCGCTTTATCGAGGCAATACACGGGGTCAATGCCGTCTTTGCCCTGGAGGCGATCCCTCCGATAGCTATCCGGGTGGGGCTTCACACGGGTGACGCCATCGCCGGCAACATGGGCAGTGTGCGTCTTTTTGATTTTACCGTCGTCGGCGACACGGTCAACCTTGCGTCGCGCCTCGAATCGGTCAACAAGGTGTTCGGCACACGCATTATCACCAGCGAGCATACGCTCGCGGGGACGCATGGCCTTTTCCTTACCCGCAACCTCGGGCCCATCGAGGTTAAAGGAAAATCCGAGCCGGTCGTGATCCATGAGATCATCTCCGAGCACAGCGGTGCCGCTGTTTCGGACGTGAAAAAGGCCGCTACGTTCGGCACAGCGTTTGACCTTTACAAGGAGGCAAAATTCGCGGAAGCGATACTCCATTTTGACGCCGTGCTTTCCGAATTTCCGGATGACGGCCCATCGCTCTTCTACAAAAAGAGGTCCGAACATCTCAAAGATACTTTTCCTTTGACAAAAAGATGGGATATTATTAAAATGACCGAAAAATGAAGAGAATCGTAATATTTTCGCTCATGTTGATCTTTGTTGCAGGCGGTCTCCTTGCTGAGACCGTTACGGTGATAACCAAGGATAATGCCATACGTGAATATGCCAAATTCTTCGCCCCCGTGAAGGCCAATGTCAAATACAACGACAGGCTTGAGATCCTGGCAACTGAAGGCGATTGGTACAGGGTACGATACGGCGCCTCGGTCGGATATATCCATAAAAGCGCTGTAGAAAAAAGGGCCGCAGCAATGCCCGCGTCATATTCGGGTAAAAGGTCTTCCGTAAGCGAAAGCGAAGCCGCGCTCGCCGGAAAGGGATTCAACCCCCAGGTTGAAGCGTCGTACAAGAAGCAGCACCCGGAGATGAAATTCTATCTCGTTGACAACATCGAACGTTATCTCATCCCCGACAATGAGGTCGCCCAGTTCATAACAAACGGGGGGTTACGGCAGCCATGAAGAGGAAACTCGGTATGTTCTTCGCCTTGCTATCCGGGCTCGCCCTGTTCGCTTCATGCGATACGACCGGTTTCGGGAATATCTCACAGCACATCGGTACGGCTATGACGGTTGCAGATGCCACATCCAGTGCATCCCGCCCCATATCAGAGGAAGAGGAGTATTATGTGGGACGCGCCGTTTCTGCCAAGATACTCGGCTCGTATCGACTGTCGACGGATGCCTACCTTACCCGTTACGTTAGTCTAATCGGCAAAACCGTCACACTCAGCTCCGACAAACCGTTCACGTTTGGCGGTTATCATTTCGCAGTTCTGGATGCGGAGGAAATAAATGCATTTGCCGCCCCCGGCGGGACGATCTTTATCACCAGCGGAATGATCCGGACAACATCGAACGAAGATGAACTTGCCGCAGTCCTTGCACACGAAGTCGCGCATGTCGGCAAACGCGACGGCATCGCCGCGATAAAAAGCGCACGCTGGACCCAGGCGCTCACACTGATCGGAACGACCGCCGCCAAGAACTACACATCGTCGGAGATATCCCAGCTTGTGGGTATTTTCGAGGGGAGCATCGACGACATCTTTAAAACCCTAGTAGTAAACGGGTACAGCCGGTCCCAGGAATACGCAGCTGATGAAACAGCACTGATAACGCTCGCAAAATGCGGTTATGACCCGAAGGCCCTGAACTCTTTTCTCAAGCGTCTCGAACAAAGAGGAAAATCGTCGGGTGGCGGAATAACCCAGACACATCCAGGGACCGCAGAGAGAATAGATAATATTTCGGGGAAAACCCCGGCCACAGGACCGATCCATCCCAGGGCCATCGAAGTCCGCGCCATACGGTTTAAGCAGAACGTCCGATAACTGCTGGCCTTAGAGACGACCCCCGGTTCCATGCCCTCCTTAGTTTTTTGAGTCCTAAATACTTTCTATTTGATGAAAAATTCCTTAGACTATTAGGCTCAATATTTTTGTGAAAGGAATACGCAGGTGGACAGCGGCGCTGACAAGAAGTACCCTTCGGTGCGGGAGATTACAGAGACGGAACGCATCGGCATGGTCAAAGAGATGTTTTCGACCATTACAAAAAAGTATGATTTTCTCAACCATCTGCTCAGTCTCCGGCGCGATGTCGCATGGCGCCGTTTCACGGTAAAAAAAATGCGATTCTTCAATACGGCAAGATTGCTCGACGTCGCATGCGGCACAGCGGATCTTTCCATCGATGCGGCACGCAGGTACAACCAGATAAACATCACGGGCATTGATTTCGTCCATGAGATGCTTGAAGCGGGAAGGCAGAAGATACAGAAAAAAGGCCTTGGCCGGCGCATTGTACTCATGCAGTCAGACGCGCTTGAACTTCCGTTCTGCGACAATTCTTTTGATGTCGTGGCTGTCGCTTTCGGTGTCAGGAACATGCCGAACAGAGAAAAGGCCCTAAAGGAGATGCTCCGGGTCGCGGTGCCGGGAGGCTCTGTCATGGTGCTTGAGATGACATTTACCCAGAACCGCCTGTTCAAGGTAATATACCATATCTATCTCAATTATCTTTTGCCCCGCCTTGCGAAGCATTTCTCACCCAATCCGGCGGCATATCATTACCTCGCCGACTCGATCATGAACTTCCCGAATCCCGATGCCTTCGCCGCAATGATGGAGGCAGCGGGTATGGTCAATGTTCAGAAATACCCGCTAACCCTCGGTGTCACATATCTCCATACAGGTATAAAACCCGGGGCGTGAAACAGGGGATCATTAAGATTTCGTTGAAAAATGGCCCAGGGAGCAATACACTAATTAACCAAATATGAAAAAGGGTTATTGAAAGCTATGAAAAGCATGCGAATCCCTGTTATTTTTCTTTGCGCGTTCATTTTTTTCTCCACCACACACGCCATGGCAGCCGAAAGATCCCGGCAGATCAAATTTGGCACGATCCCCGTACTCCAGTCATTACCGCTCTTTGTCGCAGCTGAAAAAGGTTTTTTTAAGGAACAGGGATTGGATGTCGAGATCGTGTTATTCAATTCGGCGATGGAAAAAGATATCGCTTTTACGTCGGGACAAATAGCCGGATATTTCGGGGACCTGATGACTCCGGCGGTGCTAGCCGCCAACGGCGCAAAGATCAAAATGGTGGCAACCAACTTCAACACGACATCGAGCCAGAGAATGTTTGCCATCCTTGCATCGCCCAAAGCCGAAGACGCGCGGCCGGAAGCCGTTGCGCGGGCCGGAATAGCAACCGGCTCAAACGCCATACCGGAATATCTCATAATCCGCCTTCTGGCGGCAAAGAATATCCCGCGCAAATCCATCAAGCTGATCGATATCAAGAGCATACCTATCCGGATGCAAATGCTCCTCTCAGGACAGGTTGAGGGCGCGCTTCTGCCCGAACCGCTCGCCACCCTGGCAGAGAAAAAAGGGGCCCGGACGCTGGCCGATGATAAAGGTTACGGTATTTCGGCAACTGTCCTTGCATTCAGCACGGATTATTTGAAAAATGATCCCGCCCGCGTCAGATCTTTCCTTGCTGCTGTGGAAAAGGCGTCCGTTTACATAAACAAGAACCCCGATGAAGTACGGGGAATAATGAACAGATCATGTAAAGTCCCTCAGGCGCTCCAGAGTTCTTTCCCCATACCGAAGTTCCCGGTATTGACCCTCCCGGACCAGGCACAGGTCATGGACATCTACCGCTGGTTGAGGGAAAAGAACATCGTCAAAACGGACCTCTCATACAAAGACCTGGTGGCAGATGGCTTCATCCGGTAAGTTCCTGACAGTTGCGGGGCTTTCAAAGAGCTTTCTCAATGCCGGGCGAACGAGCCTTGTGCTCGACGGGATCGACCTTGATCTGGAGTTCCGCGATTGCGTGTCCATTGTGGGACCGTCAGGATGCGGCAAGACCACGCTTCTGCTCGCCATAGCCGGCCTTATCGATCCAACCGGGGGAACCATCACATTCCGGGGCGATCGGATTTCCGGCCCGCAACACAGGATCGCCCTCGTGCTTCAGCATTATGGACTATTTCCCTGGAAAAGGGTCGGGGATAACATAACATTGGGCGCCCGGCTGCAGAGGATCACGCTGTCCGGGGAGAAACTGGCATCCGTAAAAAAGGAACTGGATATCGAAGGCCTCGACCATTTTTATCCCGCGCAGTTAAGCGGGGGCCAGAGGCAGCGTGTCGCCCTTGCCCGCGCACTGCTATTAAACCCGGTCATGCTGCTTCTCGATGAGCCTTTTGCGGCAATAGACACTGTTACACGCGAGAGGCTCCAGAACAGCCTCTTAAGCGTCTTCGCCCGGAGAAAGTTCAGTTTCATAATCGTCACACACAACATCGAGGAGGCCGTTTTCCTCGGGCGGCGGATCATCGTGCTAGGTAATGCGCAGAACGGAATAGCCGCTGTTATGGACAACCCGGATATGGGCAACTCCGATTACCGCAACGATCCCGTCTTTTTCCAGCGCACGACCGAGCTCCGGAATATCCTTGAGAAACTCGAATGAAAAGCCGGACCGCGATCATTTATATCATAACCGTTCTCTTTATTTTCAGCGCCTGGTATTGTCTTTCGGGCATCCTTGGCAGCAGCATCCTCCCCGATCCATTTGCGGTATTCCGAAGAGGTTTCACAGAGATCATGACCGGCAGTTTTTGGGTCCATGTCAGGGCCAGCATTTTCAGGCTTTTTACGGCATTGTTCTTTGCATTTATTCTCGCCGTGCCTGCAGGGTTAATATTAGGCAGCAACGAGAAGCTTGACGGGATATTCGCACCGCTTATCTACCTGGGCTACCCGATACCCAAGGTGGTTCTCATGCCTGTCATATTCGTTCTCTTTGGCCTTGGAGATACAGGGAAAATAGTCCTCCTGACCATGATCGTATTTTTTCAGCTTCTCATCACGACCCGGGACAGCGCCCGGAAGATCGAAAAGGAAACCACATATTCCCTAATGTCCCTGGGAGGCAGCTCGATGGACTTTTTTGTCCATGTCGTCTGGCCTGTCAGCCTTCCCGGAATATTCACGTCCCTGCGTATAGGCGTGGGAACAGCGGTAGCGGTGCTTTTTCTGGTCGAGTCGATCGCTACGGACCGGGGACTTGGTTTTTATATTATCGATTCGTGGGGCCGGGCCGATTATCCGACCATGTTTGTGGGCATCATAGCCCTTTCCATGATCGGCATTGTAATGTATGAGATCTTCGACATTCTGGAAAGGAAATTCTGCAGATGGAAAAACCTGTAAATGCGGCACCCGGTGCAACGTGCCTTAAGGCTTAAGGGCAATATCATGGGATCCGGTTCCTTAAAAGCATGGATACAGGCAAGCAGGGCCCCTTTTTTCGTCGCTACCGTTATCCCTCTTTTGCTGGGTTGGATAATGGCGATGCAGCATACCGGATCGGTCCGTCCCCGGCGCTTTCTCCTGTGTCTTTTTGGTTCGCTTATTGTCCACCTTATAACGAACCTTGCCAACGATTATTTCGATCACGCGGTGGGAACAGATGCCGGGGATTCAATAGGAGGATCGCGTGTCATTCAGGAAGGGAAGATAACGCCGCGCCGATTGCTCAGGGTTATCATCGTACTCTACATCATCGCCTTTGCGATAGCCGCCATTATCGTTTTTTATTTCGAGCTCCATCTCCTGGTAATTCCCATCTTTTTTTCGGCATTCAGTAGTTTCTTCTACGTCGCGCCTCCCATACGGTATGGATATCACGGGCTCGGTGAAGTTTTTGTCGCGGTCAACATGGGGCCCATCATGGTGACAGGAACTTACTGGGTCG
This sequence comes from uncultured delta proteobacterium, assembly GCA_903872255.1. Lineage (GTDB taxonomy): Bacteria > Desulfobacterota > Syntrophorhabdia > Syntrophorhabdales > Syntrophorhabdaceae > Delta-02. The sequence goes on from CAIQJW010000141.1 coordinate 7,484, forward strand.
TGGCAGGTGCCCCGGCCCTTGCGCCGCTTTTGGTTTCGATCCCCGTGGGCATTATGGTCGCCGCCATCCTGTATTATCAGAGCCTGCCTGACATGATCACCGATCAGGCTTCAGGCAAGATCACCCTGGCGGTCCGGCTTGGAAAGAAACTGGCTTTCCAGGGGCTTATTATGTTTTTCGTCCTGATATATGCCAGTATCGTCGCCCTGGTTTTAGGGGGGTTCGTCTCGCCGTTTGCCCTTTTGTCCCTTCTCGGCCTGCCCCTGTGTGCGAAGATCCTCCGCATTGTACGAAACACAGGAGACTGGGTCTTGCTTGACCAGTACGGTAAATATATCCGGATGATCTATTTTATATGCGGACTATCGCTCATGATCGGTATAATTTTCAACAATTGAGGAGCTTAGCTGGCCTCGGCTTTTCCTGCCGGTTGCTTTTCATCTCCAATGCGGCGGCAATTTATTAATGCATTCATTTCCTGATGCCTTGCATGTCTCCATCCCCTGGTCCGTCTTGCATTTCCACTTGCACATCTTGCCTGACGAGCTGTCGTTATACGTACCTGATTGACCTGACCTTGCGGCAGACACGATCCGCTGGCAATTCAATATACCCAAAGCATCTTTGCCGCATCTATATGCCTGCGGCGCGGCATCGGCTGACGAGAATGCTGTCAGAACCAAAACAAAGCCTGCGAAAATACAGGCACAAAAACGAAGACCTTTCACCATTTCCCCCTTTAGGATCGTGGAAAATCAAACATTCATGGTACGTACTGCAATAAATATTCCGCCGTGAAGACCGTAATTGACAGGCTTATATCGAAATGATATAAGCCTTTGAAATATGGAACATTCCCGTTCTTCCGGCAGCAGATTTATCATGACGACGCGCAGGATCGAGAACCTGTCGGATTCCATTTTTGCTTTTTCCATGACACTCCTTGTCATGAATTTTACTTTTCCCGGCGGAGGGGTCCCGATAAATGACAGTCAGGTGACCCAATTATTCCTGAAAGAGATCAGCAAATTCGACCGTTATGCTTTGACATTCATTTTGCTCGCCATATTATGGATCACCCATCATCAACAATTTCACCATATCAAGCGGACCGACCGCCGTTTTCTCTGGATACAGGTTGCAATACTGCTGTTCATTGTTATGGTACCCTTTACTGCGGCCTGGATGAGCGCATACAGCAGTTTTCATATAACCAATCTTGTATTCGACCTGAACCTTTTTATCCTTGGCTTTTTGTTCCTGGTAAGCTGGCTCTACGCCACACACAAAAGAAGGCTCGTAGAGCAAGATATTGACCAACGGTTTGTACGTGCAGGTATAATACGGGCGATTATCAGCTGCCTCGTTGCCCTCGTGGCGATAATCTGTTCTTTTTTTCATCCCGGATGGAGCAACTACGCCTTTATTCTCACCCCGGTCCTCATGATGGTCGTACCCCTCGAAAAAAAACGTCCCGCATTATAACGATTACAATTTACCATGTGAATACTCTCAAAGAAGGCTGGACAGCCGGTCATTGGGCAACGCTTTGCGGCTTTCCCCCGCCTCCCATAAGACCGTATCCCGCGCCGATCGCATCACATGCTATGCGGTAGCTGCGCATGAGAAAGACTATCGCCGGCATGGCGATCACCGCCGGGGCCAGCACAACGGCGACAAACAGGCGATAAATAGATCCATACATTGCGCTGGCCACGGCAAATACATCCGAACTTCCCGGCATGGTCGTATCGCTTGTGAGATAGGTCTCTATCATGTTTGTCATAACCCCGCCGTCCATGCACAGGTTAAAGGCCGCGGTCAGGACATTAAGGATGTTGACCGCAATGACCGGCGTCAACGCAATAGCGAATGCCTTGACAATATTCTGGAAAAATACCTCTCTCCGGGCATCGAAGGCCATATTCACAACCGAAAACGGGAACGTGACGCAAAATACCGAGGCCCTGACCGCCGCGTGTATGATAACGCCTGTAAAGGTGAATATGAGCAGCGTATGGAAGATAAAACCGGAGATGGTCCCGATATTATTTGTTATCTCGGTCTGTACGATCTGCAGGATGTGTATCATGTTCCGGGTATCTATATTTACACCGATCCCGCAGGAGATCACGGCCATATATTCCGATATCGTGTAGCTGATAGCCATCATGAACCC
>CAIQJW010000142.1 GCA_903872255.1 uncultured delta proteobacterium
CCTGTGGTGCACCTCCTTGAGGAGAACCTCCTTGTCGAAGAGGAGGGATTCTATTTGCTTTTCGGCCGTTAACCGTTCCATCTCGCCCGCTGCCCGAACGGCCACTATTTTCAGCATGGTTTCGGCCAGTTCCCGGTTCACAAGTGGGCGGCGTCCAATGACGGCAATCAGACCAACGGGTTCACCCGTGTGGCTCCATAGTGTGACACCGACGTAGCTTTCTGCACGCAGCTCTACAAGCACCTCGTCGCGGGGAAAGAATTTACATACGCTGGCGGGGAAGCAGCAGACCGTCTTTCCTACTACCTCGCCACAGGGGGTATCTTTCAGAGCATATGTTACATTATCCTCAAACTTGCCATCGCACCAGACAGCCACTGTTCGTGCAGTAAGTCCATCTCCTTCTAATCGGTCAATACAGACAAAGTCCATTCCGAGACTACCGGCCAGATAGGATGCCAGAGATTCAAAGAAATCCTCGCCCGATTTCACACCCGATGATTGCGCCAGGAAGGTGAGCACTTCCTCTTCTTGCTTGCGCCTGGTAATGACCTGGAAATAAACGGAAATACTTTCGCTTTGTGGATAAACCCTTACATCATACCAGTTGCGGTAGGGCTCGACATCAAAATAGGTGACGAAGGAGATGAAGACCTTTTCTCTAATAGCCTGAAGGTACTTTTCTTCAAATATGGATCCTTTGGCTTCGGGAAAAACATCAAAGAGGTGTCTCCCGACCACTTCATGGCTTTGCCGGTTCAGAGTCTGCTCGGCTGAGCGATTGAAATAGGTCAGCACCAGGTTGTTGTCCATAGCCATAAAGGCATCACTGATACTCTCCAGAATATCTTTCACCTGTTTTGCTTCTTTGGCGAGCACGTTGGCCACAGTCTTATGTGTTGTTATATCGCGGATATTGCACTGGATAGCTTTTTCCTCGCCGACTGAATAGATGTTGCTCACAAACTCAACGTCGATTTGCCTGCCGTATTTGGTTTCGAGGGGCAGATGGTCATACCGCATGCACTTTTTTTCTGACAGCCGTTGAAATGTTTCCTTATTTGCCACAATATCCTTGAAGGGGCTGATCTCCCAGGGGTATTTTCCTATGAGTTCACCGGGATCATAGCCGAGGAGTTGTTCCAGGTAGGGATTGCAATCGGTTATCATGCCCGTGTCAGCAGAAAGAATGAGTATGCCGTCTTGAGCGGCTTCAAAGAACCGCCGGTATTTGCGTTCACTCTCTTCCAAGACATCTTTTGTCGCTTTAAGCTCCATGTGTGCCTCATAGAGTTTAAAGGCCATCTTGATGGAAGATTTTAAAACCGTATCTCCCGATGCTTTGACCACATATCCGAAAGAGGTGATCTTCTCCGTCTTTTCAACGATCTCTTTTTCGGTGTGGGAGGTAAGGAACAGGATCGGCATACTACGGTCCTTAAGGATCGCCAGAGCAGTTTCAGTGCCGTCCATGCCTTTCCCCAGATCGATGTCCATGAGGATAAGGTCGATCGGATGATCGCTTTGTGCGATTTTGAGGGCCTGCTCGCCGTTTGATGCCACAATAACCCTATAGCCTTCCTTTTCCAGCATTTTGGTCTGGGCAAGACGGATCAAAGGCTCATCTTCAACATGGAGAATGGTTTTCTGTTCATAAGTGCTCATAATTGACCTTATTATACCATTAACCACACTCAAAGGATGTCGATTATATTTCTTACCACTGCCACTTCAAATGTCGTATTTAGGGGAGGATCGGCAAGATCACGAGAACAGGAAGGAACTTATCAATAACAACCGAATTGCCGCGATCATGCCACCACATATTGATATAAAAAGCGCCCCAAAGACTGCCCTGTTACTACATGAAAGAGAGCTGACATGATGATATTGCATGAATAATCATACCTCAAACTCCAGGACGAACCTGGTCCCCTTCTCCTGTTCAATCCGGATGGTTCCTTCCAACTGTTCTCCTAATACATGAATAAGCTGCGTGCCAAACCCGCTGGATGTCGCAATATTAATATGTTTAGGAATACCAACACCGTTATCCTCGACAACAAATGTCGCATGCTTGTCCTTGAACGATAAGGATACGGTTATTGCTCCATTGTCTCTACCAATAAAAGCGTGTTTCATTATGTTTGTAAGCAGTTCATTGAGGATCATACCTATGGGGCATAGGGTCTTTGCGTCAAGGATCCCTCTGTGCCAATATAAGTGAGACACTTCCCACCCAATAGTTTAGACTCTGAGGACGGGAAGGAAAGAACGATTATGGAAGAGAAGAAATCAGCAATGGCACATCCACAAATAGTCCCTGACCCGGAGGTACCGGAGA
>CAIQJW010000143.1 GCA_903872255.1 uncultured delta proteobacterium
GAACTCAAGAAAAAAACCGCTCACGCCTTCTTCGAGTTTGCGGCCGAAGCGTTTAAGGAGAAGCACACCGAGCGTATTTGCATAATATTCCGGTGTCCCCCACAAAGGCGATGTCCTCTCGCGTTCTGATTCATCCGTAAAAAGCGCAACATCCGGCCCCTTGATATGATCGTCAAAATACTTCGGCTTTGACTCGTACGCGAACCCGAGTATCTTGAGTATGGGTTTTATCAGGTGAATCTCGGTATGTATCTCGCTCGCAAACTTCTTTATATCCTGGAACCGGGTCAATATTTCCAGCAGGGAGACATAAACAAGGTCATCCCTGGGAAGGCCAAGAAGCTTATCGATCATCTGGCGGGATATAAGCGAATTTCGGACAATGGTTGCCTGCATACGGTTGAAACATAATAAAGGTTTGATACTTCTTAGTCAAGGAAAGGCGCGCCCTCATCGTCTTTGTGGACGTCCATATCCTGGATGCGTTTTGCTTCCTTGAGTTTCATGATAATAATGATTATGAGGCCGATAATGCCGATCCAGAAAAGGGCCAGGTCCTGGTAGATGATATGGCGGTCGTACGCAGACCCGGCGATATCGCCGGGCACCGGTCCGGCAGAACAAAAAAGCGGCGTTAAAAGAAAGAGGAGAACACGAGTAAAAAAGCTATGCATGATCTTTCAACCTCTAGTCCAAGAAACCGATGACCGTCATCGCCACAAAATAGACAAGATAAGAGACCGCTATATATGTAAAAACCGGGCTTGGTTTGCCGGCCGATGACCTCTTGTCCAGAAACGGCACCAGGAATACAAACAATACAGCAAGAGAAATGACGGTTATGGCGATCGTTTCACCGTTAAACACTGATATCCGACCGGGGAAAAGCTTCAGGGTCTGGAAAAGAAAGAGAAAATACCATTCTGGTTTTATATTTTCCGGCGCGGGCGCCATCGGGTCGGCCTTCATCCCTATCGCTGCGGGGAAGATCACGGCAAGCGTCACTAGAACGCCAATGCCTAAGAGCCAGACAATAAGGTCTTTGTAAAAAACATTCGGGAAGAACGGCTGCGGCCTTCCCTCCCTGTCTTTCTGAGAGATGGGCACGCTCATGCCGTGGACCTGAACGAGCAATACGTGCAGCCCGATAATGATGAGGCTTATCATGGGCAGGACGCTGACGTGAAATGCATAAAACCTCGTCAGGGTCTCTTGGGTGACATCGATCCCCCCGCGCAGAAATATCTTGATCGGCCCGCCGATAAGGGGAAGACTTCCCGCGCCTCCCGTTGCAACCCGGACCGCGGTAAAAGCCCTCTGATCCCAGATAAGGAAATATCCGCTCAACCCGAAAAAGACGAGGACCGCGATCATGATAAAACCTGTCACCCACAGCAGTTCGCGGGGCTTACGGTATGCCTTCAGCAAAAGATTGGCGAAAAAATGAATGAATAATGATGCGATCGTAAGTTGTGCACCCCAGTGGTGAAGGGAGCGGAAAAACCAGCCCATATTGAGCTTCGTCATGATATCGACGATGCTCTTATGGGCATACTCCGAATGAGGGATATAGTAGAGGGCGAGCCCCATACCGGTCAAAAACTGAATGACCAACAGGAAAAGGGTCAGCCCCCCCGTAAAATAGGACGCTTCGAAACGGTGGGACGGGACATATTTTGCCCGCAGTATGCGGCGCAGCCCTTCGATGTCGTAACGTTCACCGATCCAGCCTTCAAGCCTTCGGGAGATCAAATTTTGCTCCTTTTTTCGCTATGACCAGTTTCTGCCCCGTTATGACGATATCGAAACTCTCGAGGGGTTTCGGCGGAGGGCCCTCGACGTTCCTGCCGTTATCGTCAAACCATCCTTTGTGGCATGCACAGTAAAATTTCTTTACGTCGGGCCGGTATGAGATATTGCATTCCATATGCGTACAGACGCCTTTAAGGGCAAGCATCGTCCCGTCGTCCTTTTTCAGAAAAAAACCGGGTTTACCGCCCCATGCAAACGCCTTCACGGTGTTGGTTGGTATATCGAGAAAATCAGCCTTGTTGAGAACCAGAAAGTCCGGTTCCTTCCCGACGGTCGGAAAGATGAACCTGAGAAAGGCGTAGATGCCCCCGGAAGCAACTGCGATGAGCCAGCCTCCAAATAGTGTGTTCAGAAACGTCCTTCGGCTGACGAGCGAGTAATCAAGCTTCATTTGCGTATACCCAAAAACTGTCTTGCCTTATCGATGAAAAGCCTTTTTCTCAGGTCAATTATTGCGTCGGTCGGCCGTACATTTTTAGGGCACGCCTCGATACACTTAAGGGCGGTATCGCAACCCCATACACCGTGTTCGCTATTGACTTCATTGAGGGCGGAGCGCGGGCGCTCATCCCGCGAGTCGAGGACAAACCGTTCCAATTTGGCGAGTGCCGCGGGGCCCAGATACTCGGGATCACGGGAGATTACCGGGCATGCCCCGTAGCAGCAGGCGCACAGGATGCAATGCACGAACTGGTCAATGAGGGCCCTCGCATCTTCGGTTTGCCCGATCTCCTTTTCGGGATCGGGGCCTGACCGGTACAACCAGGGCTTCACTTTTTCATACATTGTCCAGAACCGGGTCATATCCACGACGAGATCCTTGATGATGTCCATATTTGGAAGGGGTTCAAGGATTATGGTGTCCGTTCCGAAGGACGCCGCCTGTGTCCTGCAGGCAAGGTCTATCCTGCCGTTTATGACCATTGCGCAGGAGCCGCAGACCGCCGATCTGCAGGAAGAACGGAACGAAAGGGTCCCGTCGATCTCATCGCGAATCCTGTTGAGAACGGCAAGAATGGTAAGGCCGGGGATGATCCTAACCCGATAGGATTGGAAGCGGGCCTTGTCCCCGGGTTCTTTCCTGTCGAAACGCAATATTTTAAACGTATATGCCGATGCCCGTATCAATACGTTCTCTCCATCGGTTTATAGCGGGTGATCGTGACGTCCCTCAACGATATATCCGGGTGCCCGTCTCCCGATATGCGCGCGATCGAATGCTTGAGCCATTTCTCATCGTCCCTTTTCGGGAAATCCGTTCGCGAATGCGCACCCCTGCTCTCTTCCCGCAATAATGCGCCGCGGGCTATCGAAAGGGCCACGTCAAACATATATTCCAGTTCGATAGCATTCATCAGTTCATAGTTCATATGCATAGATGGCGACGAGATCCCCGCATTCCGGTATCTTTCCCTAAGCGCTTCTATCTCGTCAAGGGCCGCTTCCGCACCACTTAGGGTCCTGAAAATACCCACGTGTTTGCTCATTACCCTTGCAAGTTCTCCGTGAAGTTGAAAGGTCTTTTCCTTCCCTCCCGCCAGAAAATGTTCGATCTTTGCTCTCACGGCCTCAACGGTCCGCACACACATGTCTTTTTTCGGCGATACGCTTACGGCAGACAAATATTTATCGATGCTCCGAGCGGCAATTTTCCCGAACACAATGGTCTCCAGGAGAGAATTCCCGCCAAGCCTGTTCCCGCCATGGACGCTGACGCAGGCGCATTCGCCGGCGGCAAAGAAACCCTGTACCCCGGTTGCGGCCGTGACGTCGGTATCGATGCCGCCCATTGAATAATGCTGGCAGGGCATTATGGGAATGGGTTCCCTGATAGGGTCGATACCGATGAAATCTATACATATATCCCGGATGCCCGGCAATTTTTCGAGTATCTTTTTTTCGCCCAGATGCATAAGGTCGAGCCGGATATAGCTGCCGAGAGGATGCTCAAAGCACCGGCCTGCATTGATCTCCGTCTGGATGCTCCGGGAGACTATATCGCGGGGGGCAAGCTCCATGGCCTTCGGTGCGTATTTTTGCATGAAGCGCTCGCCTTGTGAGTTTATCAGGTAGCCGCCCTCGCCGCGGCACGCCTCGGTCATCAGTATGTTGGTCCCGATGAGCCCCGTGGGGTGGAACTGGACGAATTCCATATCCTTCAAGGGCACTCCGGCCTTATACGCCATCCCGATCCCGCTTCCCGTATTTATGAGCGCGTTGGTCGAGTAAAAATAAACGCGCCCGTAACCGCCGGTCGCGAACAAGGTCGCTTTCGCGTCGACGGATACGAGCTCCCCGTTCATGAGGTCAAAGGCGGCAACGCCGTGACAGGCATTTTCATCGACTGCGAGGGCCGTAACATGCCATTCCGGATATATCTTAACGCCGAGGCTGACCGCTTTTTCGAATAACGTGTTGAGGAGAACATGTCCGGTAAGGTCTGCGGAGTAGCACGTCCTCGGATACCCGGCACCGCCGAAAGGCCGCTGCGCTATGCTGCCGTCGGAAAACCGGCTGAACGGGCAGCCCCAGTGCTCCATTTCGTAGACGATCCCGGGTGCTTCCCTGCACATGATCTCGACCGCATCCTGGTCTGCAAGGTAATCACTGCCTTTTATGGTATCGAATGCGTGTTTTTCCCAGGAATCGTCAGCACTGTCCGGATTATTCCCAAGCGCTGCATTAATACCGCCCTGGGCGGCGATAGAATGAGAGCGGATAGGATGGACCTTGGAAAAGAGAGCGACATCATATTTTTCGCATAGACCCACCGCGGCGCGCAGTCCAGCAAGGCCGCCCCCGACTATGACCACATCATGAGAACGCGTTATCATACCGTAATGAAGTACATGTAGACGAGGAATAGAGATACGACCGAGGCAGCTATATTTGCGGCCAGGAACAGCCGCCTTTCATTCCTTACCCCGAAGTCCATGACAATGGTCCGGATCCCGTAAATGCTATGAAATGTGAACAGTATAAGAATGAGAACGTCGAGAACGGGCTGACGGTGGAGGCTCAACGCCCAATCCGGCTTTTTGTCCTGTGCCAGGAGAAAATAACTCGTCAGGATCTTGACCCCGAAAAGAATAATGAGCGCTGCACCGCTTATTCTATGAAAAAACCATATAAACATCAATGCTCCTCAATTTAATTCAGAACAATACCATAAAAGAGGCTTGAAGTTCCATGTTCCATCAGCAAGAAATTTTGATTTTTCCTGTTTTGCTATTATAATGAAATGAAAAAAGACCGAGGCTGGCATGGGAAATTATGACGACGACGAAAAGCCCGACTGGCGTGAACTCGACCGCCGCAGGGACAGGAGCACATTTTACGGCAGGCAGGAAAAAGGCTCAGGGAAAAAGAAAGAGCCCCCCAAGGACCGCTGGCAGCAGGGCAGGGTGAGGGCCGCCCTCGACCGGCTGTTTAAAGGGGAAAGAGGGACGCCGGAACATGATAAACTGTACGCCAAACTGCATAATGCCTACGGTTCAGAAGCTTTTCCAAAGCAGGCGGAAAAATATGTCGAAAAATACGGCCTGCCCGACGATGCAGCAACCCTCATTCTTTTCCTCGACCTTAAGGACATAGATATATGCAATGCCACGCTCGATAAACTGCTCGAAATTTATCCAACCCTTCAGCCCCGCCAGAAGGAAGACGCCAGGCGGAAAATATCGATCACCGCAATGGGGCACCGCATTAAAGAAGTGCGCCTGAAGGCCGGCGAGATAATGGAACAACTGGAGTGAAAATCGTAAGGCGTAAGCGCGTAAGGCGTTAGAAGAACAACAGACCAATCGTTTATTTTTACCCTGATATTGCATCCCAAGCTCAGGGTATTTTTTTGTTTTTAACGCCTTACGCTCTCACGCCTTACGGTCCCTTTTACTGGTTCTCGCTGACGAACCGGCGGTACGACCGGTCGTATGACGCTTCGCCTTCCCGTGAAAAGAAGCAGCCGGGAAGCTGTTTGTTACTCCTGTGGTACGCAACGCATTCGCAGCACTTCCCTTTTCGGGGACAGCCCTCATATGTGCATGTGCATACCGCCATATTTTTCTCAACCGTGCATTCCATCTCTTACCTCCGTATTTTTCGGGTACGTAACATCAAAGCATACAGGAAAAGTTTCGCAGATATCAAACATGTCTGCGATAAAAAAATCAAACTTTCCGGAACTTTTTTGGGTTTTCTAAAGTAATACCCTCCTACAACTAAACAGGGGGGGCAAACAATGCCAGTCATTAAGATCGGTCGTCTTGTATCATGCTACATCGTGAGGGAAGTGCCGGGCAAGGACATGTACCTGGCCCTGATCGAGGGAACCGGCCTGCTCGGGTATCTTCCGAAAATGTCGGCATACAAAAAATACAGGGAAAGGGAAGAATGTACAGCGGCTGTATTTGTGATACGCGATGGCAAGATCTTCCTGAGCCAGAGGTCTCCGCAGTTTTTTCGCCGTGTTGCTGAAGCGGTTCTCTCGCCCCCTATACGCGACGGAAAAATACGGGTCCGAAGAGCGGCCTCAATAGCAAACAGCGCCTTTGCCAAGGTCTCCGTTGAAGGGTTAGGCGGCCTCGATCCGCTGACAGTTTCTTTGCAATATCTTGAAAAAGTTAAGAATTATACCGGAGATACCATAACTATTGTGCGATACAGTCCCGACATAAAAGAATATATTGTGAACGCGCTCGTCCCTGCGCCGGCCGAAAAGGTGGTTCACGTCCTGTATTCGCATAGCCTTCGTGAAGCGATTGTGCGGGTTGACCCGCAATATTGCGGTTTTTTTGTTGGAAAAGGAGGTTCGAATGTTGCAACCGCTGCCAAGCTCCTGGACCTGAAGATACTCATAAAAAGCGCTGAGCAGAATATATACGGCCCGGGAAAGGCCAGGGGGCTGGCCCGATGCTGCTGATCAAAAACAGTGGCCTTAAGAATTTTACCGTGACGGTGCTGTTGTCGGTCTCGTGCTCCGTCACAACCATTGCGGCGTATCACGTTTATTTTTCGCAAAGGACGGTCGTCATGGATATCGCCGGTTTTATAGCGTCTCAAAAAGAGGGGTATATGGCAGGGAAGATCTCGGCAGGCGAGCTCGTTCAGAATATCGACACTCTTGTTTCCCGGATTGGAACTGTGAAAAGGGATAGGGTACTCATTCTTGACCAGACGGCGGCGACAGGTTTCGCAAAAGGCAGATCTACCGTTACCGACCCTGCCGCCGAGGATGATGACGACCAGGAACGATAGAGGTCCCGCAAGTACCCGCTGACAGAATATTCCTGGTATGATAAGCTTAAGGTGCTTCTTATGGAAAATATGAGCATATGTCCCCGTTGCGGGGGAAACAATATTACGGCCGGTGTCCGGGTTAACCAGACAGCCGACGCAGGTACTGTGGGCCTTTCCTATAAGACGAAATTTGTGATAATGGGCACCGAGAGATTATACGCAGACATTTGCAGTGATTGCGGTACCGTTGTCCGGTTTTTTGTAAAGAACCCCGCCCGGCAATGGTACACAAAATAAGACCTCGGCCCCCGGCGTTGAGAGCCTAGGGTCTGTCATTCGCCTTTAAAAATTCACCAATACTTTCAAGATACGCATCCTGTTCCTCGAACATTGCAAGGTGTGAGCTTTCTTCGAATATCCGGAGCTTGGAACCAGGGATGTGGGACCGGTACCAGGCCGTTGCCGCAGGTGTTGCTTCATCATATCTGCCGGCTGTAAAGAGCGTAGGCACTTTGATCTCGTTAAGCCGGCCGACGCGTTCGTATGCCTTCAGGTTTCCCGTGGGGAACCATTCGCTCGGCCCCCACATTATCCTGTATATTTTTTGATTTGCCCGGTCAAAGGCCTTAAGGAGTTCCGGCGGCCATGGGCTGAGCCGGCACAGGTAGTTTTTCAGGTATTCTGCCGCGGCCGCCTCGTACTCTTTGGAGCCGGTAGTGCCTTCCATTTCGTGTTTCTTGATGGTCTGACGGGTGGTGAACGGCAGTTTCTCTATTAAACGGTTCGCATCCTCCGCCCAGCGCTTAACGCTGAGACAGGGGCTCGCAAGCGTGAGGCTTTTCACCCCTTCCGGCTTTGTCAACATATAGTCTACGGCCAGCATGGTGCCCCACGAATGTCCGTACAGATGGACCTCTTTCAATTTGAGCCCGGCCCGGACCTGGGCAAGCTCTTCGACAAATCTTTCAATACGCCACAGTTCATCGTTGTCCGGATTGTCCGACCGTCCGCACCCCAATTGATCGTATATGATGACCGGCCGGTCCGCAGAGAGCTTTTCGAGAGGCTTGAGGTAAGCGCTAGAACTGCCCGGACCTCCGTGGATAAGGATCACGGGTGTCGCATTTCCCGAACCGATCATGCGGTACCAGACCTTTCCTCCGGTAACCGGAATGAATCCTTCACGTACGGCGGGCCCGGGATAAATGGAGCATGCAGCAAGAAATAAATGCGTGAAAATAAGGCATGCCACAAGCGCCTGACGATGCAGTCTTAAACTCAAAGAGGTCTCCTTTTATGGTTTGCTCGTCCGAAAATCTTATAACGGTTGGTAACCGCATATGTCAAGAAATGAGCGATGGCAGGTCCCTTGATTTTTCACCGGCCTTCATGATAATCTTCGGCGTTGCGATAAAACGGGAGGCATCATGGGATTAAGATACGATGAGGTGGATGATCATACAACCGACCTGCTCAAAGAGGTGAGATCTAAAGATTTCCCTGAACTGGTAAATGCCAAGATAAAAGTGCTCTTTGACCTGAGAAAAAGAAAATCGGGAGGGATGGTAGTCCTTGCCAGGATAATAAAGTCGAATGACCTTATCCGCCATCTGACACGGGACGGTGCCGACTATTATAACGGGTATGACTACATCATCACCCTAGACAAAAAATGCTGGGAAAATATTACGGACCTCGACAGGGTAAAGATCCTCCGGCATGAATTAAGACATACATTCTTCGATATAGAATCGGATGATAACCCGTATAAGCTCTTAAATCACAGTGTTTCCGATTTTTACGAAGAGGTCGACCTGAACAAGAACGATCCCCGCTGGCGCGAGCGGGTTGCGACCCTTACCGAAGATATCTACGAACAGGAGAAAGAAGCCCGCACGGAGAAGAAGAATAAGAATAAGAATCGTAAGGCGTAAGGCGTGAGGAGTAAAAGCGCTGAGTTTTTCGGAAAGACGCTTGAAGGGCCAGCGGATATTCTTTAACCTGGAACCAAGAATTTATAACGCCTTACGCCTTACGCTCTCACGTCTTACGATCATTTTTTCTGAGATACCTGAAGCTGTATCCCGTTCTTCCCTTTTTCCATCTCGCTTACCGCTACGGTCGCGTGCCGGTTGTCCTTGTCGTATCCCATCGTGACCGTTGTTCCCATCGCGAACGACGTTATTTCCTTCCACCCCTGCTGCTTCATCTGTTCTTTATAAGAGGCGACGATCTTTTCGATATTTTCCTGGCTTATCAGGGTAAGGTGGACCATATCGCCGGCCGTCAGTGAATTTAAGACCTGGGTTTTGGGATATATCGGGACATCCTTCGGGAACGTGTCGGGAACCTGGACGTTTCCGCCTGACGTTACCGTCGTATTCCCCTCTTTGACAGTTACCTTGCCCTGTGACATGTCGACGCTTACCTTCCCGCCGCTCTTTTGCTGGACGAATTTCTCGATCGCCTTTTCCTCCGGGCTTTTGCCGCAACCGGTTAAAAAGCAGGGAATAACGAGAACCATTGCGAGAAAAAATATCACAGACCTGTTTGTCATGCTTGCCTCCTTTTAATTTTATAAATTGCTGAAATGCTTCTATTTTCGCCCAATTCGTAAAGTTTTAAGGGTGGATCATATTTTCCTGCCCTGCTATCCCTCATTGCTCTTTTCCCTGCCGGCATTCTGTCCTTAAGTTTATGGCGCCGTAATGTGCGGCCCCCCAGAGGCCGCTGTCCTCGGTTAATATCAATGTGGCCGGAATATTCTCAAGGATCGGGCCATAGTGCAGCGAATCGCTGAACTCGTCTCTAAAATGATCGTTATCAACGAGAAATGGATTTCTCATTGCGACCCCCCCGGCAATGAAGAGACCTCCGAGCGCAAGCACGGTCAGTGCGTAATTACGCGCCGCCCGGGCGTAAAATCGCGCAAAAAGAACCGTCGTCTCTGAATCAGGGTCGATCTCCGCCACGACCTCGGCCGGAGTGAGAGAGCGCCCTGTCAGAAAAGAATGCAAATATGTCAGGCCGGGACCGCTTACAACGATATCCCCGAACGGATACCGTGCCCCGGTCCTCGCAAGCAGATAGTCGCGGTATTCAGTTTCAATTTTTCCATAAAAGGGAAACGCGGTATGACCCGCCTCAGAGGGCAATGGCAGGAATCTGCCCTCATCCGTCAAGGCGAGAGCACAATGCCCGAGACCGGTGCCTGCCCCGATCACAGCGATATTGGCGCCGCTTTCCGTTTGACCTGCCCGGATGGTCCGGGTTTCCAGGTATTGGCTTAAGGGGCATGCAAAAGCCTGCGCAACAAAATCGTTTATAAGGAAGATCCTCGTGCCTGCCTCCCTGGTCCGAAGGCCGGAAATATCTACAGCCCAGGGGACGTTTGCCAGTTTTGCGTACGTCTTCCCTTTAATGGCCCCGGGTACAGCAAGGACGAGGGCATCCCACGCGAAATTTAGCGTGATTGAGCCTGCCTCCCGTGCCTTTTCCAACAGGTCCTCAAGTGATAATGCGCTGTGCGTTGCCAGCCAAAACCCGTCTTCATACAACAATTCGCCCGTATCGGAGGCCCTGAAATGGGCGAAACGGCTGTTCGTCCCCCCGATATCGACAGCAAGTATGTTTTTCATGCCAGGTTGCTTCCCTTCATAACACCTCGTTGCCGGGGATCTTCTCAGGTGCAGCAGGCCATGCCTTCCCCGATCCAGCAGTGCAGGCAGAGTTTTTCCCGGGGCAGGCCGATCGCCGCTACCATGTTCTCCATTGTTTGAAATTTCAACGTCGTTACGTTTATTTCCCGTGCGATCCAATCGACCATGGTCTTATATTTTTCTGATGTATCGTCGAGATACTCGGTAACATTGTCGACATGTCTTCCTTCGATCGCATTGATCGCACGGCGGGCGGCGAGTTCATCGATCGATCGGGTGGAGAGGGCAAATTTACAGTGAAACATAAGGGGGGGACATGCCGGCCTCACATGGATCTCCTTCGCCCCGGATTCCCATAATTTTACAACCGTAAAATTCTTGAGTTGCGTTCCCCGGACGATGGAATCCTCGCACAGGACGATCCGGTTGCCCTTTATGACCTCCCTGATAGGAATCAGTTTCATCGTTGCGACAAGGTCCCGTATTTCCTGGGAAGGGGGTGTGTAACTCCTGCCATATCCCGGCGTGTATTTTACAAGCGGCCTGCGGTAGGGAAGGCCCGATTCCATTGCGTAACCGATCGCATGCCCGACCCCGGAATCAGGGACCCCGGCAACAAGATCGGCCTCGACGTCGTCATTCTTTGCGAGCAGCCTTCCTGAACGCTCCCTGACCACCTCAACGCTGATCCCTTCATAGCTTGATGCCGGATAACCTGTGTATATCCACAGGAATGAACATATCTGGTTCTGCTTTCCTCCCGCCACCAGGGTTGTGAGACCATCCTGGTTTATCGTTACGATCTCGCCGGGTTCAAGATATTTTACTAAATGGAAGCCCAGGTTCAGAAATGAGCAGTCTTCTGTAGCCACCGCATAATCACCATCTTTTTCACCGATCACAAGCGGCGTCCTGCCGAGTTTGTCCCGGGCCGCGAAAATACCTTTATCCATAAGCAACAGGATGGATGCCGAACCTTCGATACGTTCGTAGACGCCCTTGATCCCATCAATAACCGTACTTCCCTGCGTGATAAGTTTGGCGATAAGCTCGACTGAATTTATCCCGCCCCCGGACATTTCGCTGAACGTTTCCCCGGAATCTAGAAGTTCTTTGGCCAGTTCGTTTGTGTTCTCGACAATTCCCGTTGAAACGATGGCGAATGTCCCGAACTTTGAACCAATGATGAGCGGCTGAGCGTCGCGGTCGCTTATGACACCTA
>CAIQJW010000144.1 GCA_903872255.1 uncultured delta proteobacterium
ATTTGTGTCTTATTTCCGCTGATGGGGCGCCCAAGAATAATTAACGTGAGCACCCGTTACGTCCGGAATGACAACAAATGAGCGGCCGCAGGATATGCGATCGGGGATAATAATGGGGCACAACATGAAGAATGGCATAAAGCAGGACCTGAAGGCCGAGCTCAATACTTCCCAGTATAATGCGGTGACCACCACGGAGGGCCCAGTTCTTGTTATCGCCGGCGCCGGAAGCGGCAAGACCAGGGTCATAGAATACCGCTCGCTTTACCTTATACAAAAGAATATTGCGCCGGAATCGATCCTGCTCCTGACATTTACCCGCAGAAGCGCCCAGGAAATGCTCGAACGTGCTTCCCGGAACGATCCGAGATGTTCCAAGATAGACGGCGGGACCTTTCACTCGTTTGCAAGCAGGGTCCTTCGGGTCTACAGCAAGAACCTCGGCCTGTCGAATTCCTTCACCATATACGACGAAGGTGACGCGGAAGAGGCGATCCGGCGCTGCTGCAACAAAATGGGCTTCGATCAGGACAAGGAGTTTCCCAAAAAGAATGAATTAAAGAATGTTTTCAGCCTGTGCGTCAACAAGGGAATGAACGTCGAAGACGCGGTCCTGAAGGCATATGTGGATTACGAGGACCGGTTAGGTGAGATAAGGCATGTCCAGAAGGAATATGCCGAGTACAAGCTCAGGAACAACTGTGTCGATTATGACGATCTCCTCGTCTATCTAAGGGTTGTCCTCGGGATTGACGAGATCAGGGAGAAGCTCTCATCGCGGTACCGGTATATCATGGTTGATGAATTTCAGGATACCAACGGCGTCCAGGCGGATATTGTCCGTCTTCTCGCACAAAGGCACGGCAATGTGATGGTCGTGGGCGACGATGCTCAGAGCATCTACGGGTTCCGGGGGGCCAACCACACGAACATTCTCCGATTCCCCGGCGAGTTCGAAGGCTGCAAAGTGATCATGCTCGAGCAGAACTACCGAAGCACCCAGTCTATCCTGGATGTAGGCAACGCTGTCCTCAGCAATATGACCAGCAAATTCGAGAAGCGCCTGGTTGCGGCGAACGGCGAGGCCGGTGAAAAGCCTGTGGTTTTGCGATTCGACGATATCTACGAAGAGGCGGCCTGGGTGGGGCGAAAAGTGCAATTCCTCAAGGCGAAGGGTATCGCCCTGAGAGAGATCGCCGTACTGTTCAGAACGGCATTCACCTCAATGCCCCTCCAGTCGGAACTGGTAAGGCAGGGTATACGCTTCAAGCTCTTCGGTGGCCGCAAGTTCTATGAAATGGCCAACGTCCGGGACGTTGTCTCATACCTCCGGTTGATCGCAAATCCCGCCGACGAACTGGCCTGGCACCGCGTCCTGCTTCTTTTGCCGGGCATTGGTGCAAGGACCGTGGAAAGACTCCTCGAAATGATCACCCACTACACGGACCCGAACGACATCATTGACAAAGTTTTCACACCACTGTGCACCGGCCAGAAGAACTCTGACGTATTCGCCTCGTTCAAAAGACTTCTTAAGGCGCTTCTTGCGCCGTCTAACACACCGTCGCGCCAGGTAGACCTCGTCATGGACCACTACGGCCCGATAATGGAAGCCAAATACAAGAAAGATCCCCTCAAGGTAAGGGAATTGGCCATGTTAGGGCAGATGGCCCGAAGGTATACGAACCTGAAGGATTTTCTTGCCGACGTATCCGTAGACCCCGACAAAGACGCAAATGACGGTGACGCTGAATACCTCACCCTCTCGACAGTGCACTCGGCAAAAGGCCTCGAATGGGGCAGGGTATTCCTTATCGGCCTCGTGGACGGTGTTTTCCCTTCCAGCAGGTCATTCGACGACGGCGACGGCGGTGATATCGAGGAGGAGAAAAGGCTTTTCTATGTAGCCGTTACAAGGGCGAAGGAAGAGCTCTTCATGAGTTACTATACCAAGAAGGGCGTGAATGAGCGCACTAAAGCACGACCATGCCGATTTCTCGATCCTGCGAATGTGCAAAAAACGTTTGAAGCCAGGCCAGTAAAGGCGTCGATCAAGACATCGCGCCGATGACGCAATAATCATCGTGGAAATGATGATCTTAGTGCTCCTGCCTGGTTAAGGTAATCCCCTAACGGGTGCGTGAAACGATAATTTGGATTCGATACGAGATACAGAAATTTATACTACGGATTAGAAGTTATCCGAAAGGGAGGCTTGACCTGTTCCCGTTTTCGAACTTTTCTTTGCCTGTCAACTCTTTAGACGGGACTCAGGAGGGTGGGGTCTTCCCGATTGCGGGTGTTAAACCTAAATTTCAATATCCCACGGTACGCGCGACATTCTTAACGATTTCGATTGTAGTGTCCAGATCAAAAGTCGCGAAATCCTTAGGGCGCAATACCGGTTTCAGCTGGGACTCAAGTTGCGCTTTCAGATCAGCAAGGCGGGTATCGGAAAGGTCCGGTGCATTGTTTCCCGGTACGGCAAGCTTCGTATTGACCATAGTCAAGAAATCCCGGTCCAGATAACCAAAATCCAGGAATTGCACGGCATACGCTATATCGAAAAAATCTCTGATCGCAACCTCGCGGCGGGTGAGGGCTGCTCTGAATTTTTCAGCCAAGGATTCCCTGAAAGATATGCAGGGTATATTGATTGGCTGCAAGAGAGCCGTTTTAGTTATGGGGTCAAGAAGGATCGTTTTTGCGGCACCCTGGACCGGCCCGTCCCACAGCAGTTCCCTCAAACCAACTTCGATCTTGATTATCCCTTTACCTTTTCCGTACATCGATTTGTAGTTTAGATAAGCAAGGTACTGTTTTGATTCGTTCGCACCCTGCAATCTTTCTATCTGGAAGGCAGGATATCTATCCGGAATGGACTCGATGGCAACCTTCGCCGAGGCAAATGCGTCGCTTCGCGCAGCGCGGGAAACATTGGAGTGCATTGGAATGATGAAATCAAGGTCTTCACTGAGTCGGTAAAAATCAGCATACACCTTTGAAAGGCATGTTCCGCCCTTGAATACAAGCCCATTATCGCCGGACATAACAAGATGGTGAAGAACCAGGGTACAGAAATAATCCTTTTCTATCATCGCACCGGCAAATCCGGTTTCGTCTTGACTGGCATCGATAGCTTCCTTGAATAATGTAGGGTCTTTCTCGCATATGTCCAGTCGAACCTTAGGTTTCATTCATCACCACGCCCCATCTCTTGTTGAGTTTACCCTTTTTCGCTTTTCTCGGAATGAACGGTATGGAGGCCGATGTCGGTTTAAGGGCCTTTTCGAGCGTCTGCAGTGTCATTTCATCGGCGCCTCCTGATTCGAGCAATGCTCCAATACGTCTAATCGCGGTAATATCGCCAAAACGCAAGGCCATTCTGGCAATTTCACCAGGAGTTACTCTCCTTTCACTCAAATCGTTTCGAATCCAATTGTAGGCCCTCGGAAGGGTGCTGAACCTGGCCCAGTCATAAACCGCATCGATAAGGGCGCGTGTTCGCGAGGGATAGACGCCGGTGACTCCGTCGGGTCTTTTAATCTTTCTCGTGGCACCCAACCGTTTAGCATCGACCTTGATCAGGTTCACCATTATGGCGCCGAGCTTTCGCTCTCCAAATGTTTTGTCGTTGTAAGCATAGATTCGCATCGGTACCTGCTCATCCCATCCGTAGAAATTGAACGCGTTCAGCCCGCATATCTGGTAACGTCCTCCCAGTTCCTGCATGAGAGTGTTCAGGGCGATTGTCGCGTCAGCCGACCAGGTGCCACTTAGCGGCAGGCGCTCCGGTACCAGATACAGACCCCTTTTGATCCGCGTGATCATCCCAGCCCTGGATAAACGACTCAGAAGTTTTCTTTCCTGAATTGCCGAGAAGCCCAGAGCCTCCTGTATGTCACCCGACCTCACCGTTCCTATTCGCCTCATTTGTGTATAAGCAAAAAAGAGGTTTTCCATTTTTCCAAGCTGTTTCATTCTTGTATTCTATTGTCTAATAAATACCTTGTCAAGGTATTTAAATATCATTAGTATACAAACCTTCCCGTATCGAAATCGGTTACGGGAGTCAAGAGTTTTGCGAACATGTCTTCAATTTCAGCGCTGCATGTCCAGATAGCGCCTCACCGTGAATGAGCCGAGAAATCCTTCCTTCCCGATCACTTCCACCGGGCTGTTTCCATTAAATGCCTGGCTCCTCATCTTTGGCCAAGCGTAAACCAAGTCGCGAGTTTTCGGGAAAAGGATTCTCAGAGAGCGGTGAATGGCAAGCAGGTTCCCAACCCTATTGAGGAGATCCCTGTTGTCGGTGAACGGGGAACCTTTTCTATATCGGTTAAGTGTAATACGCGAAGTTTCCGAGTGTTTCTAAACTGGCAACAAAAACTGGTCATTGTTTGTTATTCAATGTGATGTCGTAAGTGATACGGGCATGTG
>CAIQJW010000145.1 GCA_903872255.1 uncultured delta proteobacterium
ATTCCGCGCATTGTCGATCCGGTCCTTACGCTCCTCAAACTGTTCCAGATGGAGTTTATTACTAAAATGATCGAAATCATTCCGCCTCAAGCTCGCGAGCGCTTCCGCCTCTTTTTTCCGGTGATCGACATCATCGAATGACTTCTCCGCCGCAGCTAGTTTTTCCTCCGCCTGGCTTAATAATGTCAGCGATTCGGCGCTGGACAGCTCAATTTCTGAATATGCTTTTCCGGCCTTAGCGACCGCTTCGATGAGGTCCTGCCTCGCCTCTTGGTCGCGTTGCGCCATTTGTTCGGATGTTTTGGCCGTTTCCAGTTTAAATCGGGCTTTTTCGAGACTCGATTCCAGGACCTTAATGTCCTCAAGCAAAGCGGCATAATGGGACACCTGGCGTTCTAACTCGGTTTCGCGGCTTTTAAGTTCCTTCAATTCATCCTGGAGTTTCGCCGCCCGCTCGATATCAGCCTCAAGATCCTTTATAGCCTGTTCGATCTGCGAAACCTGTTCCTGCGCTTTAGACAGGGCCGCACTGGCCTCCTTCAGTTCTTTTTTCTCCGCACCGTGCTCCGTATAGTAACGAATATATTCCTCGTGAATCTTCTCGAATATGCCCTCTTCACGCGGATCAGCCGCACTGCCCCCTGCCGCCCTGTCGAGGGCCGCCGATAAAGAGGTCTGTTTTGCCAGGTCGGGCTGCTCAATACCTGTGCCCTGCTGAATCGCAAGCGCCCTCCACAAGCTAACATCAAGAGTTTCACTCAAAATAGAGTTTGCCCTGTCATGGGCTTCCCGACCCGTATAGTTCTCCGGTTTAGGCCGGGTTATTGTGAGCTTTGTTTCCGGCTTCTTGTGAAACCGCTTGAAATATTTAAATTCGTAAGGGCCGCTTTGAGCGTGCAATTCTATCTCAGGCCCTTCATCACGATGCAACGGCCGTATCGCCTTGACGTCCTCAGCCTTGCTTGAATCGGGATAATCGAACAAAACCTGTATCGCTTCAGCCAAGCTCGTCTTGCCCGCTTCGTTCGGTCCCTGGATAAGCGTTATACCGCCAGGCGCAAATGGGACTTCGGCTGATTTAATTCCTCTATAACTTGTGATCCGCAGGTTCAAGAATTTCATATCGACCCCCTCGCCAGACGCATGAGGAGCATCAAAGCATCGCGGGCCGTCATGCCCTCCTGTCCTTCCTCGGCAACCCGGGCCCGCAATCGTTCGACCGAAGCTTTGGCAAAACCGGAAAACCCGAGACCCGTGAAATCGTCATCATCCGGCAGAAGAACCAGGTCATCTTCGCAAACATCACATGCCGCGAACACATCCTTTGCCGCATCAATATCTTCCTGCAATTCTTCCCGCAACGATAATGACATCGTCCCGACGCAATTTACGCGGACAACAGTGCATTCTTTATTCACGATATCATCAAAGAATTTACGCAAAAACTGCACGTCTTCCGGGCTATTCAGATCGAATCTGCTTTGATCGATAAACTGCCATTTACCGACCTTAACAGGCTTCGCAGATACCGTTCCATCGCCAATCTCAACAATACTGGCAAAACCCGATTGCATTTCGGCGAAGTCTGTCGCTTCGGGGGTCCCCGAGTACCATATGCGATCCGTGCTGCCCACTCTCGTAAAAGAATGCCGGTCCCCAAGCGCGATAAAATCGACCTTGCGGTCCTTGATCGCCTGCTCAAGCAACTCCACCGCGATCACTGCCGGGGCATCACGGTCAGGGGTAAAGTAATCGACAACACCGTGGGCCACACAAATTCGCGTTATCCCGTCAATCGGCTCTAACATCCCAAGCACATCTTCCACCGGGTTGACGGCCGGTTTTTTCGACATCCACGGCGCACCAACTATCTCCAGATCATCATTGATCTTTATCGGATAAACCGTATCGATAACCCGGATATTATCGGGCTTGCGCTCAAACGTGCTCGAACGGTAGACAGACGCAGCATTCAGGGGATCATGATTCCCGGGAAGCATAAAAACCGGGACAGGAACATCTTTAAGGGCCTCAAGGGTCCTGACAACCGTCTTGCGGTCCACCTGGTTCGACTCAAACGCGTCCCCACAGACCAACATGAACAGGCACCCCTCTTCCTTGGCTATCCGCCCCATGGTACGAATGGCATCAAAGCGAGCCTGGTTGTACCTTTCCTGCGCCCCTTCGGAAAAGAAATAGCGCGTCATCCCCAACTGCCAGTCAGCCGTCTGCATGAATTTGATCATGGCACCCCCATCTTTCTTGCTTCAAATAGTGTTACCAAAATCCTGTCGAATACCGAATTAGGTATATTGACTATATCATATCGCAGGAAGGTGACAACAGCATGTCATTCCGATAATAATTTCATTCTGAAATAAGTATCCACCGAATCGGTAGAATACAATGAACGACGAGATCAAAGTGTTCATCAGATATTGCGTTCTTTTACAAATACCCGAAGTTCTTCCACCCCGCCCTTGCGCCTGCACCACCCGCAGCCGAACCTTTCCCGCCCCCGGCCACCGTGAATCCATAATAGCCTCGGTGGGTCAGTTTTCGGTGATCATTTACCGTTTATTTTCCGATTCTGCTTTATGCATATGTGCTTTCACCACACATTTTTGTTTAATTCTTGCGACATTGTCATCCATCAATTCCTGGAATAAAACATTCTTGCATTTGGACTAAAAAATGGGGGGCAATAATGAGGAAGACAATCTCTATATGTATCGCGTGCTTAACGGTGATGGCTATATCCGGGCCACCGGCTATGGCCCTGAATCTTGACGGTTTGCTCGATGCCGGTTTCGGGCTTTTCCGTGCAGCCACGGTATCGGACGAGGAAATAAACGCGTTGTCCGCGGCTTCAATTCAAAAAAGCGATAAAGAAAACCGAATCGTTGAAAAGAATTCCGTATACACCGCCCGCCTGGCAAAGCTGACGAAGAATCTAAACATTGAGAAGGGATTACGCATCAATGTGAGGATTTACCATGCCCCGGGCGTCGTCAACGCATTTGCGTTTCCGGACGGGAATGTTCGTCTGTATTCCGGGTTGTTTGACGTAATGAACGAAAACGAGATCTTGTACATTCTCGGCCATGAGATCGGGCATGTGGCTTTGGGGCACACGAAATCCGCGATGCGTGCCGTTTATACCACATCAGCCTTGCGCAAGGCTGCCGCGGCGAGCGGCAACAACATAGCGGCGGCAATTTCTCAGCACAACCTGACAGATATCGTCGAGAAGGCGACCCATTCTCAATATTCCCAGGCGAACGAACTCGAGGCAGACAGGTACGCGGTCAGGGTCGTCAGGGAAAACAATATAGATCCCAGATATTGCGTAACCGCGTTGCGAAAAATGGAAGCTTTATATGGCAATCAAGGCAGCGTCTTTGCAAGCCATCCCACCCCAGGGACCAGAGCCGAAACACTCGAGAATGAATTGGGGATAAAAGTCGGCGAGGTGGTTCAGCAGGGGGTAATATCCATTCGCTAGAACATGTTGCTTATGATTACATTATCTGTTATCATGTAATCATGGTACGCACCCAGATACAGTTGACCCCGGAACAGGCAGACAGGGTGAAAAAGCTGGCTGCATCCAGGGGGTTGTCCATGGCCGAGGTCATACGCAACGCTATTGACGCTGCCATCGCGGCGGATGCGGAAGCTGTCTCCAAGGGCAAGCGCAGCAGGGCTTTGGAAGCGGTCGGCGGTTTTCATTCCGGCAGGAAGGATGTATCCCGCAGGCATGACGCCTACCTCGATGAGGCCTTTAAAGATTGACGGTCTTCGTCGACACATCAGCTCTTTACGCGCTCCTTGACGCCGATGACGCCAATCACGAACGTGCGGCAAAAGAATGGAGATCCCTGATTGAATCCGAACAGCGGATGGTAACGACAAATTATATCCTTGTCGAATGTTGCGCTCTCATTCAAAGCAGGCTGGGCCTTGAAGCGGTTCGGGCATTCTGCGACGCTATCGTGCCAGTCTTGACCGTGGATTTTGTCACTCCCGATGCACACCGGCTCGGAACGGCCGCTCTGCTTGCCGCCTCGAGAAGGGGTCTCAGCCTGGTTGATTGCGTGAGCTTTGAGACCATGCGCCACAGCGGTATCAGGTCAGCGTTCACCTTCGACCGTCATTTCAGGGAGTACGGGTTCGAGTCCCGTCCCCGGGGCCGGGAATGACCGATTGAGATAAAACCCGTGGCAAACCCCCGGGGTTTCACTGAACGGCCTTAATCCCTCTGTCCTGCGTGCTTCTCTCAAGCTCGCGGAAAAAGACCGGGTCAAGTCCAGCATATCTTCCAAGTATCGGCATACCGGCTGCTAAAATCTCCAGATTCCGGAAGTGACTGGAAATATTGAATAATAAAGATTTAGCCCCATTCATTCCCTAATCTCATTGTCGTTTACAAGATCTTCAGGTGATGCCCGCGGATACGCTTGATATCTTCCTCGCGGATCCCTGCTTCCATCGCAAACTGCGGCCATGCATCGACGGCTTCCTCAACCTGGCCGAGTATTCTCTTCGGGTTGCCAATCTCAAATCTATCAGCGACGATGGCAAAGTCTTCGAGGCTTATGGCGCTGAATTTCCCGTTAACCGCCATAAGATGCTGGTATGTCCACTTTCCCTTTGGATTATGCGCATACGTGAGGTCGTAGGCCGGCGCAAGTTCCCATTTCCCTCCCTGGCGGAGGATGAAGGAAAAGTTCTTGGTGTGGTCGTCGCAATTCGCTGCCATAACATTGAACGCCATGCGGCGGAAGGTCTCTGCCATGGCTATGTGACCTAGCCCAAGGCGCTTGACAGTCATGAAGAGTTGGCTGTAATCGTGGGTCGCTTTTTGTTTGTAATCAAGATGGACCATGGCGCAGAGGGTCTGCATGTGGTGCCTGGCGTTCCCGTCGCGGTCAAAACGTTGCGTCATGAAGTGTGCGCGCCCATTCTCCTCCATTAACCGGCACGGGGACATGGATATGCCCGCCCTGCGTGCCATGAGGGAGTACGCATACTCGATACGGCCGTAGTTCTCGGACCCCCCGAGTTCCCGGTCTGCTCCCATCCCATCGAATTTTAGTATCCAGTGCTCGAAACCGGGGTCGACATTGAACTGCCCGGAACGGATCTCGTTCGTCTGCGGGTTCCATGCGATGGCCGCCTTTGCTCGTGCGCCTCCGGCGGATGTTCCAACCCGGATGATCTGCTGCAGGGCCGCCTTTGCCAGGCGGTCTGTGCCAATATCGCCCTGAACTGCCCGCCTGGCGCCCTCGACAAGGCCCGAAAGTTTTATGGCAGTGCTGCCTCTCAGGTCCGGCCCAACCGCCGGTTTGAACTCCATGGCCCCCGTGCTTCGTTTGCCCATGTAGGCCAGGCGATCAAGGGCTGATATGTTCGACCTGTCGATACCTTTATCCGCCATCCATGCATCAATGAGGGTGTTGCCAAAATCATCCGGAAGAGCGTCGGCGATCATACCCGGTAATCGTTTGAAGGTCATCTCCGGCAGATCGGTAAAAACGAACGGTCTATTTGCTTGTGCAAGCGGCATGGTCAATGGTGCGAGCTCGATGCCGGCAGCCGCGAACGCGGGATCATATTCGAAAGCATGATAGCCAAGTTTGGGGTCGAGCGCCAATGCGCCGGCCCGGCTCCCCCAGATGCGAACTTCGATCACCCCCACGGGCTTATGCATCGGATACACCTTTCTTGCGGGAGACGCGCTGTCTTGGCGATTTCTTCTTTGACTCAAGGATCTGCATTGGACTGATCGAGACTTCCGGGGAGAGCGAACGCAACCATTCGACCCTGCCAAGGGCACGCAGGACCCTGACCAACGATCTGACTGTAACGCCCTTGCCATGTTCGAGATTCTTCAACGCATTCAAGGATACCCCGGCGCGCTCGGCCAGAACGCGCTGGTCGACGTTTTGCAGCAACCTCATGCGGCGGAGCTGCTGCCCGATCTCTTGTTCCCATTCCCCAGTTGTATTTAATTTATCCATAATAGACCTCTTTTAGGTTGCTATTGTAGATAATTATACGTAATGGATTTTAAAAAGTCTACTATAAATAAGTAAGTGATATATTGTAATAGTCTTTTTAGCGTCCATTATTATGCCAAAGTGTATTTTACATACCTATATAAGGCCAGTAAATTGAAACAATGTAACATTGCCGGCTTTAGTGGCTTGACGGGGCAGCCGCGTTCTATCGACACCACGGTTTCATCGAAACAACAAACGAGCCTCCGGCCTTGTTCCTGCCGCTTGCCGCCGTGAATCTAAAATAGCCCCTGAGGGGTCGTGCTTTCGGTG
Source organism: uncultured delta proteobacterium (assembly GCA_903872255.1). Taxonomy (GTDB): domain Bacteria; phylum Desulfobacterota; class Syntrophorhabdia; order Syntrophorhabdales; family Syntrophorhabdaceae; genus Delta-02. The sequence goes on from CAIQJW010000145.1 coordinate 6,336, forward strand.
ATTTTTTTTCCTGCAGGCGGGTCAGTTTTAGGTTACCACAACCGGTTGTGGAACGAGGAGAGAGGACTGACCAGGCGCGTCATACCAACTCGATTCGTCTGATAATGGAATGAAAGAAATCCTTTGACCATATCTGTAATGCCCCTGCATCCCTGACAAATGGCCCTACTTCTTTTCGCGCACTTTCGAGGTTAACCGTATCTATTACCTTCTCGACCATTGAATAAAAATCCTTACCGGTCAATGGCCGGCCCTTTTTCCAGTCGCCCGTCTGTGCCATCCTCTCTTGAAGATGCGAAAGATGCAGCCGCGGGTGGTTGGACACAAACCAAACAAGGTCGTACCAGTCACGGCCCTTCACGCGGTTCTTCCATCTCCTGCAAAGCACGGCATGCATTTTGCCCGCGAAAAGATCGGGCAGTACGTAAGAACGCACCCAGAATGGAATGGGATGGAGCAGATACCGGACTTCTGTTTCGAAACCTTCTGGAGGATCAGTGTCTATCTCCAGTTTGACCTTGAGTATCCTGCCCTTTGGCAGTTGCCGGACCAGGTTCTCTCCCGCCTCAATGACCAGAAGTTGTTTTACCGTATCAACTTTGAGAAATGCCGATTGAACCGCGCTCGCTGCCGCCGGTTGCTTTCTGTCGAAGGACACCTCAAAACCAAAGCTTTCTATTTCCATTTCGAGGGCCTGACCATACCGGGAAAGATCAAAGCTTTTCGAAGGCCTAAGCAGAGAAAAGTCCAGGTCTTCCGAGAACCTGTCAAGTCCATAAAGCAACCGAAGAGACGTCCCTCCGTAAAAGGCGGCCTGCTCAAAGAACTTGGACCGCCAGAGACCGAGCAGCGCAATTTCCTGGAGGACCTCACGCAATGCCCTGACATAATCCTCCGCCGTCCTGCATTCATACCGTGCTATCATCCTTTCTATCGCTTCATTCATGAGGACTCCTGCCCGGCTTTCACGAACTCCGAAAGAAGGGAAAGCCTTTTAGATCGCGAACGACCGGTGATCTCCGCCATCCGGGGATAGCTCAATTGAGACAGAGAGGCAGGATCGATCCTGAGGTGCCCCAGAAGGTACGCCTGAACATCATCTGCCGAGCGAACGTCCGAACAACCCTCTCCCTGGTAGACCTTATCGGCAAGAGCTTTTTCCCTGGTTGCCATAAGAAAAGAACGGCCGTCCCCCGCTTCAATGGCATCGATACCAACGCGATAATACGCGAGGGCCACACTTTGATACGTGAACCTGCCGACAGGCGTCTCGAAAGCGCGATTCTTTCCCGATGTTACCGAAGTGAAACTCTCTACTCTTTCCGGGATCATTCCGTAGTAACTCAGGGCATAATCAAGGGAGAGGTACGAAGGGCCATAAACGAGGTTCGCAAGGATCTCCGGTGAGTAGGGCCCCCGTGCAAAGTCACGCCCAAAAACATACAAACCCTTCTTGACCCGTATGATCACACCTTCTCTTATAAGCTTTGTGATCTTGTCCCGCGGCTGGGAATACGGACGAAGAACGTCAAGAAGGAGCTGGTAATCAAATTCCTCATACCGGACCTTTCGTCTCAGTTCCTGTTCTATAGCCATACATAACAGATTAGCACAACTTATCCAGTATGTCTACAAAGTATCGACATACTGGACTACTTCATAAACCGTACCGGGCCGTGCCTGCGGCCTTAATTTTCTGAGCGCTTTTGCACATCGGTGCCAGTTGGAGATGGCCTCCTGCTGACTTCTGCCCCCAACCTTCAGTCGTACGACGGGCTCACCATAATATGGTATCCCCGCCCAGATATTTCTGATCGGCAACCATTGGTAAACAGACAGTACGGTCTGGTCGGCATGATACTCCCAGGGCAAGACCCCCTGCACCTTTTCACGCTTGCAGGGAGCTTCTTTACCCCGTCTTGACAGCGGCCAGTCCACGTCCCAGGCAAGGAAGGGGATCACGTCGCGGACCACAAGATCGTACTGGATCATTATGCCGTCAATGCGAGGGCTGCACAGCATCTCGAGCGCATCCTTCAACGAAGCCCGGCTATATTCCTTGAAGATCGAGGCATACAGACAGGCACCTTCAGACAGAGAGAACCCCACACAAAGCTCAACGGGGAGGCTCAGCCAGCTTTCGGGCAGTTCAGGCAGATAGCTCCGGGCAGGAAGGTATTCCCTGAAAGGGACCGAGGCGAGGATCTCGTCAGTTTGCTGTACAGAGATCCGGCCGGTCCGTCTGACCTCGTTAAAGACCCTGAAGAGTATCATGAGGATGGAGTCCTCGCGCACGCTGGGAGGATCAACCAGGATCGCAGTACAGGCCGACCTCAGCGTTTCGGCATTCCCGTCAAAGCTTTCATCTCTTCCCCATGGAAGGGCCGCAAGCCCCCAGCTGGATTTATCTTCGGAACATCCGAGGACAAAATCATACTCCACGCCCCAATAATCAGAGTATGCAGGATCGTCCCTGTGGTCGCACGACATGACCTGCATGTCCCACGAGGTGATATTCCCGATTGCCTTGGTAAACTTGTATCTGTCCGTTGAAAGAATGATATGCATCATAGCCTCCTTCCCTCACATGAATTTTTCCGAGAACCTCGTTACAATCTCCTGAATTCTTGGATTGAGCCTTGCCATGGCCGTATCCCTGATGTGGTCCGGGACACCTTTGCAGTATGCCTCGGCGATCCCCCCGGCAATGCAGGCAATCGTGTCGGAATCTCCGCCTATGGAGACCGCCTTCCGTACCGCATCCTCGTAACCGGTTGATTCCAGGAAGGCCGTTATGGCCTCGGGGACAGAGCCGGGGCAGGTGGCGTCGAAGCGATAGCGGGGCCTGATCTCATCGAGGGGTTTGCTCAGGTTATAGCGGAAGGTCTCTTGTATATACTGTCTTATCTCATCCTTGCTGCTTCCTGTCCGGGCAAGGAAGACGGCAGACGCCACAGCCCGGGCCCCCTTTATACCTTCCGGGTTGTTATGGGTGGGTTCTGCGCTCTTTTTTGCCTCTTCCAATACCCTGTCCAGGGTATTGAAGGCAAAGCCTATCGGGCTTACCCGCATAGCTGAACCGTTACCCATGCTGTGGCGCTGACGGACGGTTTCAGAGGCTGCCCACCTTCGGAACCCCGGGCCGTAGCCCCTGTCCGGATAGAGGCGGTACCACTCCTTGAGCTTCACGCCGTAGTCCTCACCCGAAAGGATCGCGTCGGCGACGGCAGCGGTAAGCACCGTATCGTCGGTGAAGCAACACTGAGAGCTAAACAGTTTGAAATCCATCGTCTTGGTATTGTGACGCTCGTATACCGAACCTATGATATCCCCTGCTATGGCGCCGATCATTTTATACCTCCCCGTGGTTCGTGTATTGTTAGGCGCGAACGGCGTGCTTTCCTCATCGTCATAGAACTCGATCTCGCCGTCATCGAGGGTCTCGCAACGAGACGGCAGGAGATGTTCTTCCTTTGATGTTTTGCACAAGGAAAACA
>CAIQJW010000146.1 GCA_903872255.1 uncultured delta proteobacterium
AAAGAACGTCCTCATCGGTTGCAAGCCAGCCCACGTTGTTTTCCATGTAAAGCTCGAGCGCTTCATCGCTGACAGACCCTTCCGGCGGCCACATCCCTTTCGGGCGCGTACCAAAAACTTTTTCGAAAAGATCGAGGCCCGCTATGATCTGATGCGACGCGTCTTCGGGCCAGGCGAACCGCATGCGCGGCAGATCGCACCCGGGCATTGCCTCCCTGGCGCGGTCGGTGTCGATAAGGAGCGGTACGATGGGGTGATAGAAGGCCGAGGTTGATAATTCCACGATCCCCCGGTCTGCGAGGTCCCGGTAAAGAGGGATGGTCCCTTTCAGGATATCCTTCTGGACATTCTTCAAGATAGCCTTATCTTCCTCCGTAAAACGCCGGCCTTTTTGCCTCAAGTATTTCAGGTCGTCATACGTCTCGTAAAAGACGGGGTCGACCCAGGCCATGAAAAATAGCATCTGGAGGTCGCGAAGCTCGTCTTCGCTGAAATATCCGGTTATTTTTCCGAGAGCTTCCCTGGGGCAATAAAGGCCGCGTTTTTCGAGGAGCTCGTAATAACGCGGAAAAGGCCGGATCATATTTTCCCAGTTGGCGTTGAAAAAATTGCCGAGCATGAAGACCTTGTCATCCCTCGTAAGGTCTGACGGATGCTTTCTGAATATGTTAAGGTATGTATCGTCTACCTCACACTGTTCATAGTCTTCAAGCTGTGCGAGGAGGGACGGGACAAAGTTGAAATTCTGCTTCATCCCCGGAAAGCCTTCGAGCATCGAGCCCATGTCGTGATAGTCTTTCGTACCGTGAAGGAGCGTCCAGGGCAGGAGATATTCACCCGTAAAACTGTTCTTGTAGTAAGGCTGGTGCATGTGCCAGAGAAAAGAGATGTAAATGCCGTCCATAGAAGTATTATCGCCTTCTGTCAGTGACCATTAACTAATATTCGACCGCCAAATGATGGAATGATAACTTTTCCGAGATCTCGATGATCCCGACGCTTCCTTTCCCCTTATATCCCCCGCGGTAACTCCCGGGATTAAAGAGGATAACACCCCGGTTCGTCATTTTTGCAGGCATATGGGAATGACCGAAAACCACGATATCGACATCCGAAAAGGAATCCCGGACCCTCTCTTCAATGCCCTTGGGAGAACCCCATCCGTGTATTATCCCGATGCGTACGCCGGCAATGATCTCGATCCGCCGCTCGGGTAGTGCCGCCAGATCATGATCGTCCATGTTGCCCCTGACAGCGCGAAGGTCCCAGTTGGACAGATAGTCGAAGACGGCCGATGAGGTCATATCTCCCGCATGAAGCATGATCCCGGCATCAGCGAAAAATGTCTCCATATGGCGCCGGAAAGCATCTGTGGGATGTGTCAGGTGGGTATCCGAGATAACCGCGATCTTCATACGATGAATAACTTTATAAGAAAACCGATAGACTGTCAAAGGATAGTTCTGCGTTCTGCGTTACCCCATCTTCATTGACAGGACACCATGCCGGATGTTAGACTAGGCGATGAAATTATTCAGGAAAATCCCTTTGAAGTTCAATATATACCTTCTTAAGGAACTTTCCTATATCCTGCTGCTGTCGCTTGGCATCCTGACATTCATTCTGGTAATATCGCGCCTGGGAAAGATTGCCGACCTCGTGATCAATAAGGGTGTCGGGCTCAGGGATATATTGTTTCTTGTTGCCTTTTCCATACCGCCGTACCTGACATTTACGCTTCCCATGGCATTTCTGCTTTCTGTTATCGTGGTGCTCGGCAGGCTTTCCACGGAAAACGAGGTGCTTGTATTAAAGGCCAGCGGGGTAAACCTTAAATGGCTTCTCGTGCCGATAGCTGCATTGGGCCTTGTTATCACAACCTGCGGGCTTGCCAACACAAATTACCTCTTGCCCCAATGCAGCGGGAAGTTCCGGGAAACCTTGATCAACGTTATCAAGAAAGGCATATCCGTAGATGACAAAGAGGGCGTCTTCAATGACAGCGTTCCGGGTGTCGTTATCTACATAAACAAAGTTGATACTCAGAAAAGACTATTGACGGGCATTGTCGTGTCGGACGATCGCGACAAAAATATAAAGCAGACGATAGCGGCCGAAAACGGTTACGTGAATATTGACCCGGATACGTTTGAACTGTACTTCATGCTGCGGAACGGCAGCCTGCACCGCTGGGAAAAGGTAACCGACACATACCGGAACGTACATTTTCAAGATTACACGTTTACTATGAATTTATCCGACATGATACAGACAGGCGGGGTGACCAGAAAACTCCCCTATGAAATGGACCATAAGGAATTAAAGAAATCCCTTGCGAAAGCGACGAGCCACAATGACCGCTACGATCTGATCCTCGAGATCTATAAAAAGTTCTCGCTGCCGCTTTCATCACTCGCCTTTATATTCCTGACCGTCCCGCTTGGGGTAAAACGCAAGGCGGAGGGAAAATTTTCGGGTGCTCTTTACAGTCTGTTCCTGTTCATTTTTTATTACATTTTGATGGCGGTGATGGACAGCCTCGGAAAAAATACCAATGCCCCGCCCGGTATTATCACATTTCTTCCAAATATTATGATTACTGCTTTCGGTTTGTACATGCTCAGGAATATAAATAAGGAAGAACACGTTACCTTGTATCAGAGATTAAAATTCATTTGGGTCTATTGCAGTGAAAAAATTAAATAGATATCTCCTGTCGAACGCGATCAAATACCTGCTTATATCACAACTGGCCGGGGTCAGCCTGTTCATGCTGATCGAATTTTTTCAGCATACCGACCGTTTCACGGTTTCATTCCATGCATTCATAATGGTGCTGCTGTACGTGCTCCTTCTCGTTCCCGGCAACTTTAATCTTATCCTTCCGCTCGCATTTCTCGTTTCAATGCTGATCGTACTTATTCTTATGATCCGCGGAAATGAAATGATCGTCGCGCGAACGTCCGGTATCAGTACGTTATCTCTCATGAAGCCTTTTGTCGGATTCTCAGTTGTGCTTGTCT
>CAIQJW010000147.1 GCA_903872255.1 uncultured delta proteobacterium
CACAGCCATCCCACCATATTCCGTACCCATATGTGAATGATAATCGGTGCCGTAAAGTAGATTGCTTGCGCAATTTTTCTTCGATACTATACCGAAAACACCGCTCATGAGATCCTCCTTCGGTTTTTTAACACATGTGTTTGATCGTGAAGTTGCCGATAGGGATATGATATATATATTGCGGCTAAATTTCCACAGGAATGAACCATAGATACCGGGTATTGACACGCATTCTAGAAATGGCTACTATCAATACCAAAAGGAAATATGCCCTTCATATCCCGAACGGCTTAAAGGATGGTAAACAATGTCATCGCTTATATTTTACACGGATGAACGGCAGGCCCTCGTTGCTTCCGATACGCTGGTTGTTTCTGCAGAAAACGGGGAACCGCTTTATTTCGCGTCAAAGACGATATACCTGCCGCATCTCAAGACAATAATCGCCTCGAGGGGCCTCCCCCGCTTCATCGAACAGTGGTTTTGCATAGTCAATCAAATGTCGGCACGTGATATTCACGATCTGAATGAGTATTCACCGGGCAACCTCATAAAGCTCTTCGATTGGTTCATCTCGGTTAACGGTTATGAATCACCTCAAGAGACCACCGTCTATCATATCGGTTTTTCAGAGAAGGATAACATGATACATTCATTTGCCTACAGTTCATCCCATGCTTTTGATCCCGAACCCCTGGCGTATGGGCTTGCCATCCAGCCCCCGTGTCCTTTACCGGAGGGGGATTTCAGGTTTATCGATCATGTACCCGGACTTATGAATAAACAGCGCGAAGAGCAAAACAAGATAGACCCCGATAAACGGTCATATATTGGCGGGGAGATCTACGGAATGTACCTCACCGCCGATGGATGCAACGCGTTTAAGCTGGGCGCCTTTAATGATTTCCCCGCCGTTTAAGTTTTTCCCCGAATAAACCGACCAAGTATATAGAATGAACCGGAATGAAAAAATAATGAAATATCAGGCGATACACGGGTTGCCAAATAAGGATAAGGAGATTACATTTAGGCCATGACAACGGACGAACAAAAGATGGTATCGCAATACGCTGACCAGGCATTCCGGGGAAGGACGATACGCCAGGAATATCCTGTATGCGAATGCGGGAAGATGTTCAGTGAAAAGAACCTCTGTGACGCGCCGGGTGTGTTTTTCAAAAGTGTCGATGTCTTTGGCAAGACATTCACCCTTATAGAACCCGTATGCCCTATATGCAAACGGAAGATCCCGGCCAGTTTCAATATATTGAATTAACCGATCATTCAGCTCATTCTTCGTCTTTCAGAAAATAGTCGTGGTATTCAGGTTCGGTGAAATGCATTTTCAGCATCTTGCTGATCATTTCGAAGATCCCGGCAAGTTCAGAATCGGACATGCGTTTCAGGATAACTTTCATCAGATCATCGTCGGAAAATTTTTGCAGGTAGACTTTGATGGTATCTTCATCCGTCTGCCGGTCCATGCCGTATCCCAGAAAACCATCGTATGTTTCCACAAAAGTGTGTGAATGTCTTGCCATATCGCACCCCTGCCGGTCCTTTCCGGACCCGGATTCCTTATTCGCTCTTTACTGCCCCCAGCGCCGGTATCAGGTGGGTCTCGACAAAAGCGGCCGGGTCATCGGGATCGACCTGATTGATGACATTTGTCCCGACAACGACATTGGGCCCGCCGGCGCACTGGTCCGTGCAGAAACGCGCCTTTATCCTGAATCTTTCCAGAAGGCCGCGCTTTTTCAGATCGGCGGAGAGCCCCTCAAGAAGGTGAAACGAGCCCTTCAGGTAACAGCTTGTCCCGAGGCAGACGCCAACATCGATGGGCGCGTTGTCGCGAAGGAGCTCCTCGACCGATTCCTGTACGCGCATCGAGCGGCGGCGGTACGTTGTATGGAGATTATGGTGGGATAATGTCCCATCGGGTTTGCCGAGCCAATTCGTATAGATGGCCTGAATGGTCGGGTTATCCTGGCTTTTCTTTATGTGTGCGGCCTCGTCAAGCCGGTAGAGGACCTCGAGCCTGTCCTCCGAATCGCTCGTCAGCTTGGGTGCCGGGTTTCCCGATCCATTGATGCACCCTCCCGGACAGGCCATTACCTCGATGAGATCGTACGGGGCGTCCCCGGAACGCATCCTGTCAATCAGGTCCTGGGCATTTTGAAGGCCGCTGACGACAGCCAGACGCACCTTCGTTTCGCCGAGGTTGATCGTTGTCTCCTTGACCCCGTTCAACCCCCGGACCTGCTCATACGTGAAGCCTTCCATCCTTTTTCCCATCACACGTTCTGCGGCGAGCCTCAAGGCCGCCTCGGCTACACCGCCCGAGGCGCCAAAGATGATGCCGGCGCCGCTTATCTTGCCGAAGAATGCATCCACCGGGACGGGATTAAACGTTCTGGGGTCCATTCCCCGCTCTTCGAACAGTCGTATCACTTCCGTTGTGGTCAGGACCGCGTCGACATCAGCAATACCCTCCCGGTTGAATTCGGGACGGCGCGCTTCATATTTCTTTGCATTGCACTGCATGACCGAAACGAAAAAGAGGCGCTCCGGCGGAACCTTCATCTGCCGCGCAAAATAATGCTTCATGACAGAACCGAACATTTGCTGGGGTGACCGGCATGACGAAAGATGGGGGAGTATATCGGGTGCCAGCTTTTCACAGTAATTTACCCAGGCGGGACAACATGACGTTATCTGGGGAAGGATCCCTCCCTCGGCGATACGGCTCAAAAATTCCGTACCCTCCTCCATTATCGTTAGATCGGCTGCCCAGCACGTGTCAAATACGAAGTTAAATCCAACTTCCTTCAGTCCGGCCGAAAGGACAGACATAACCTCGCCCGGGTCCATGCCGTAGTATTGCCCGAACGTTGCCCGGACGGCCGGGGCGATCTGCGCGACAACAATCATATTAGAGTCGTGAAGTGCACGGTAAATTGTCGGAATCACGGGTTTAAAGGAAAGGGCCCCCGTAGGGCATACCGTTGCACAATGGCCGCAGGCAACGCATACAGTCATATCGAGCGGGCGGTGATCGTTCGGCCCTATCGTCAAGACATTGTCCGTTTCATAGAAAGACAATGCGGACGAACCTTCCATTTCGCGGCAAACCTTGAGACACAGGCCGCACAGGATGCACTTCCCGGGATCACGAATAATAAATGGATGGTTGTCATCGACAGGAAGTACCCGCACCGGGGCCGGCCTGTCATATTCCACCTGGTATTCGCTTGCATGCTGCCTTAGGGTGCATCCGTACCGTTCTATACATCCGCAGGAAAGACAGCGTGCTGCTTCCTGCATGGCAATTTCCCCGTCCCACGTACTGGTGCATTCCTCAAAATCCGCTTTCCTTGCTTCCGCACCAGCTGTGGGTATTTCGTGGCGCTCTGACGGTACGACCCATTTATATTCGTCGGGCGGTATCTGGTCCCATCGCCCTTTTGAGCAATTGTACGGCTCGATATCGGTGACGGACCTTCCCGTCCTGAGATATTCGTCTACCTCAAATGCAGCTTTTTTTCCTGCACCGATCGCATTGATCGCTATATCCGGCCCGCTTACGCAGTCCCCGCCGGAAAACACGCCGGTGATCGAAGTCTCCATGGTATTTCCGACCGTGATAGTCCCATGCTTTGTCGTAAGATCATCGCGAGCTATACAGTCATTATCCACTATCTGGCCGATAGCGCTGATTATTGTCGAGCACGGGAGAACAAAGTCTGATCCTTCGACCGGCACCGGGCGGCGCCTGCCGCTCGCGTCGGGTTCGCCGAGCTCCATTTTCATGCATAGGAGCGTTAAAACACCATTTTCACGGCTTATCGTCTTGGGCGCGGCAAGGTACATCATTGTGACGCCTTCCTCGATCGCCTCTTCTATCTCGATATCTTCGGCCGGCATTTCGCTCAGCGTGCGGCGATACGCCACGATGACATTCCGGCAGCCAAGCCGGACAGCGCTTCGCGCGGCATCCATCGCCGTGTTGCCGCCGCCGAAAACTATAACATTGTCCCCAAGGTCCGGCCTTTCTTTTCGGGCGCAGCGTGCAAGGAGATCAAGCCCTGTCATGACGCCCGGGGTGTCTTCGCCGGGTATCGCCATCCGGGACGATTTCTGGGCCCCGATCCCGAGGAATATCGCATCGTATCCTTCCCTTTTTAGCGACTGGATCGTGAAGTCCTTACCCAGCGCTTTCTGGTACTGAATATCAATATCGAGGTCGAGAATGGCCCGTATCTCGCGATCAAGGATATCCTCCGGCAGGCGATAGTCGGGGATGCCCCACCTGAGCATTCCGCCTGCCGCTTCCTGTTTTTCGAACACGGTGACCCTGTGGCCGAGACATTTCAGAAAGTACGCACACGTAAGTCCGGCGGGTCCCGCCCCGATCACGGCAACCCTTCGACCGGTATCCGGCAAAAGCCTTGGGGTAAATTCAACCGCCTGGTAGCTGTCATAATCCCCGATGAACCTCTTCACCCCGTTGATATTGACCGGCGAATCCACGGCATTCCTCCGGCATTCCGCTTCGCACGGATGAGGACAGACCCTGCCGCATACAGACGGGAAGGGGTTGTTTTCCCTGATGACCCTGAGCGCCTCAATAAAATTTCCGTTGGCTACGTGATAAAGATATTTCTGAATATCGATGTGGGCAGGGCATCGATTAACGCACGGTGCCACGCAGTCCCCGTAGTGATTTCTTAAGAGGGCTTGAAGATAGATCTTCCTGAAACTCTCGAGGGCAGGCGTCCGGGTGGCAATTACCATACCATCGGCTATTAAAGTCCCTGTTGCCGATATGATATGCGGTTTGCCATTATCGAGAAGTTCAACCATGGATATCTCGACATTTGTCGGCGGGCTGACCCTCGGGTCATATCCCAGTGTCGGTATGTCTATCCCGTTCTCGCGGGCGGCATCAATGATCGTAATGCCGTCGCGTGCAGTGCACGTAACGTTGTCTATGATTATCGTTGCCACAAAATCCTCCGAGGTAAAGCGTAAATGTTCGACATTATACTGTTTTTACCGGAGATTGTAAAACCACCAGAGAAACGTTCTACGTTCTACTTTAAAAAAACCAAATATTTCACAATTACTGGCTTGTGCACATAACGAACTGAAAGGTCACTATTTGCAGCATATACGACCTTGTAACGGCTACCACCTGGAAACGCAGAACGCAGAACGGTTCCTAATATCTTGCCTCATATTTCTCTGAATGCTGCCGATGGTTGAACCAGTTTTCCCGGTAGGCCCTTGCGATATCTTTTGACCGGATAACGAGCAGGTTCTCAGCGTTTTTTTCCTGTGCGGCCTTCGTGAAATTAAAAGAACCGGTTATCGTGGTTGTCGAGTCTATGATGATGATCTTATTGTGCGCTATGGCATGCCGGGAATCGATATAGGTGGGGACCCCCATGTTTGCAAGGAACGTGGCCCATGAATATTTCGCTGTACGCTGGCTTTTATCAAGGACAGCCTCAACCCTAACGCCTCGTTTATGCGCGTTTATCAAGGCTTTTCCGATCTCGGCGGACGTAAACGAATATGCCTGAACGAGTATTTCGGACCGGGCCGAGTTGATCTCATTTAGTATTCTGTCCGTACATGTGCCGCCAGGGGTGAAGCACAGGTCGATTGCGGCGTTTTTGTCCTGTCCTGCCGCGGTGCCGGGAACCAGGAATAAAAAGAGGGCCAAAAGCCAAAAATACTGTCTTTTCATATGTTGTTCATAATCCTAGATAAAGACCCGCCAAAAGTCAATTGCACTTTACTATTGTAAAATGGTATGGAATTAGAAGAGAATTATTGAAAACAACATTATGCGGACCCCGGATAAAAAGAGTCTTATAGTCCTGCGCGAAAAACACCAGGTGGACAGGTATATCGATGAGATAGTGCGCGGCGATTTGACCGCCCGCGTCATTATCGACGGGATGATAACGCTTGACGACTGCCGGCTTGTTTCCAAAAGAGGGAAAAAAGACATCGTTCTGGATACGGGGCTCATGTCCGGTGAATATCCGGAAACCGGCCATGCAGACGTAACATTCGCGGGAGATTTCGAACTGTACAAGTTCAGCACCCCGATGTTGTCGATTGACATTGCCGAGAACAGGCGCATGCGTTTGACATTGAAATTTCCCGACACGATAATAAAAAGGGAAAGACGCGAGCATACCCGTGTAAAACCGCAAGAGGTGCATCCCGTTGCCGTACGCGTGCTGGTCTCGAATTCGGAGACCATTGATGTGGAGCCGGTCGATATCTCACAGGGCGGCATATGCTTCATGTTGACCGAGTATGTGACCCGTTTCAAATCCGGCGACCCGGTCGATCTTATCATAACCATTCCCAGGTCGAGCAACCTTTCCGCGGGCGCCACCATAAAGAATGTTATCCATCTCATGGACCTGACGAGGATCGGCGCGGAATTCTCGGTCCTATCCGAGGAAGCCGTGAGAACCATCATTGCATACGTTGAATTGTGTGAAAAGCAGATAGTCCGCGAAGCATTTGATGAAGAGTGACCCGCGTTCAAAAGGAAATATTCCGATCAATTCCGGCAATATCATATAACCAGCCATAAAAGCCTGCTATGCGGGCAAGATAAGACAAACCTATCATGACCCGGCCGCTATCTCTATTCCATTCATGCTTTTTGGTTCTTAACTTTACTCTTTAGTTTCGAAGAGGTTACAATTACAGAAATGAAAAAGCTTATTGAGACAATTCCAAATTTTAGCGAAGGCAGGAATCAGGCGAAGATCAAAAAGATCCTGAGTTGCTTTGAGAATGCAAGGGGAGTAACCCTGCTTGACCATCATAAGGACCCCGATCACAACCGGCTGGTCGTAACCGCGGCCGGGCCCGCAGGCCCGCTGAAAAATGCAGTGCTTAATGCAGTTGATGTCTCTGTGCAATCGATCGACCTGAGGAAACATAAAGGGGAGCATCCCCGGATGGGCGCTGCCGACGTCATCCCTTTCGTGCCGGTCGGCGATACGTCAATGGAAGAGGCCGTGGCACTGTCGCGCGACGTGGCAAAGGAGATCTGGCGCAGATACCGTGTGCCCGTATTTCTCTACGAAGAATCCGCGGCGGACCCTGAACGAAAGAACCTTCCCGATATCCGCAGGGGTGAATTTGAGGGTTTAGCTGAAAAATTGAAAGATCCGAAATGGAAACCAGATTATGGCGACCCGGTCCCTCATCCGACGGCTGGCGCCGTTGCTGTCGGCGCGCGCATGCCGCTTATTGCATTCAACGTCAACCTCGATACGAACAGTATGGCCATCGCCGGCGCAATAGCAAAAGCGGTCCGCCACCAGAACGGGGGTTTGCGCCATTGCCGGGCTATCGCGATAAACTTAAGGCAGCGGGGAATTGTCCAGGTTTCGATGAACATGACGAATTACGTGAGCACCCCTCTTTACCGCGCCCTGGAAATGGTAAGAATGGAGGCCGGGCGATATGGCGTGAACATCATGGGGAGCGAGATAGTAGGTCTTGTCCCGATGGATGCCCTGATCCAGTCTTCCGCCTACTACATGGGCCTCGAGAATTTTTCGGCCGATCAGGTCCTGGAAATGAAGCTGGCCGAATAATCGTTCATTTGAGATATTTTATCCCCATCCATATACCTGCAATAGCAAAAATGCCGCGGAGATAAAATTCCGGAATGGTATGCGCGAGGGAAGCGCCCAGGTAGCCCCCCGCAGCCGCACCAAATATCAAACCGAGGGCGATAGTTTTGACAACATTCCCCAACCTGTAATGCGTGAAAGCACCAACGGCGCTGCCAGGCAGCATGGCTAAGAGGGACGTCCCCTGGGCCATATGCTGGGGCATTCCGATGAATATGACCAGGGAGGGGATCATCAGGCTTCCCCCGCCAACACCCATCATGCCTGTCAGAAAACCGGTAAAGATCCCTGTGATGATGAGGGTGAGATAATAGACAAAAGGACCGGGCTGAAAAGAAATGTTAAAGATAGTACCCTTGGAGAGAAGAAGAAGGGAGATAAATATGACAAACCACGCAAAGGCCCTCATTAGTTTCTTTTCGGTAAGTGAATGCGCGTACAGCGCGCCGAGACGTGCTGTTACCATGGCCGATGCGGCGAGGACCAAGGCTGCCGTAAAGTCCACGGAGCCATGCCGAAAGTAGGCAATCGAACCGATAAGGCTCGTAAAAATTATAGCGGTCAGGCTTGTCCCGTGGGCCTGATGCTGCGTCAGGCGCATCGCCCAGTACATAAGGGGTATCATGATGATGCCGCCCCCCAGTCCCGCAAGCCCTCCGAAAAAGCCTCCGCTCAACCCAATGAGGAGCCCTTTTGACTGGTCTGCCCAAAAGTTTGCCATTTGGAGACACTATAGCATGTGCCGAAGCGTTTATCTACGCGGCATTCTTCGCCTGTCTGGTCCGTCTTTACCTTAGGGGAAATAGGGGAAATCGCAATGCAAAATCAGGGATATCCTTATTGCCGGGATGTCTCTTAATCTTTCCCGCTCTTCATGTCCCGTGCAAGGGTAATTATGAGATGGTTCCTGTTTTCAAGACGTTTATATTCGATATTGCTCGAAAAGCGCTTCATTCTTTTTGTGCTCAGCCGCGGTCCCTTAGGGTCGGGATTGAGAGAGCCGATGAAAGGGTCATCCTCGAGAAGCATGTTAAAGGGTTTCCCGGAATCAACTATGGCAAGAACGAATTTGCCGAACTTATCGACATTACACGAGACCTGGATCTCCCCTTTCGAATCATCAAACGTAAACTTAATGATATTGCCCAGGGTTTCGGTGAGGACTTCTCTTATCTCGTCGATCCGATTATCGGTAAATCCGCCCATTCTGGCATGTTCAGAGGCGAAGTTGATAAATTTTTCGATCGATCCCGTTTCTGCGGGGAGCATTTCCTCGCCAAGCACCCGATAGCGCCCCTGTGTTTTGTTTTCGCTCGTTCCGTTGTCTCCATCCATATATAAATTCCTTATTATTATTTATCTTTAGTCAATTGGTCCGTGGTCAGTCGTTTTCCTGCTCCCATAACCCATTACCCATAACCTGTAACCCATCATTTTGGAGAGCTTCTTCGATAGCCGGCACCAGGCGGTCGATCCCTTCTTTCTTGAATGCTGAAATGGATACCGCATTGTAGCGCCTCTCGATATTGGGAATGAATGTCCTGTCAACCTTGTCTATCTTATTGAAGACGATCAATCGTTTCTTGTGCGAGAGCCCGAGAGAGTTGATCACGTGCTCGACAGATTCGATTTGGTCCTCGAAATCGGCAGCGCTCATATCCACAAGGTGAAGGAGCAGATGGGCATCCTCGAGTTCTTCGAGTGTGGCCATGAACGCGCGCAGCAGAACCTCCGGCAGGCGCGTTATGAACCCCACGGTATCCGTCAGGATTATTTTCTTTCTCTCCGGATATTTCATTATCCGGGTTGTCGGGTTAAGCGTGGAAAACGGTTTGTCCTCCACCTCAACCCTGCTTTTTGTCAGGAGGTTAAGGAGGGTCGATTTGCCCGAGTTTGTGTAACCCACGATGGAAACAATAGGAATAGCCGATGCCCGCCTTCTTTCCCTTTTTTTGTCCCTGACCTTCCTGATCTCTATCAGTCGCCTCTCCAGAGACGATATCCTGTCCCGGACCCTGCGGCGGTCCACCTCCAGCTTCTGTTCGCCGGGCCCGCGGCCCCCGATACCCCCCATGAGGCGCGATAATGCCGTGCTTTTTTCGCTAAGCCGCGGCATTATATAGCGAAGCTGGGCAAGTTCGACCTGAATTTTCGATTCCGTCGTGTTCGCCCTGCCGGCGAAGATATCTAGTATGAGCTGGTTCCGGTCGATAACCTTCAATTCTGTTATGCCGGATATGTTCTTTATCTGACCGGGCGTAAGCTCCTCATCGAAGACGAGAAGGTCGGCGCCGAGCTGCTGACATTTCATGACGAGCTCTTCAATTTTGCCCCTGCCTATAAGATAGCGCGGATGGAGTTCCTTTGGCCGTTGAACGACCGTATCGACGACCGTGATGCCTGCCGAATAACACAGGTCTTTCATTTCCGCGGTGTAATCATCGACATGTTTTTCTCTGCGCGGCAGGACGACGCTTACGACGATGCACGTGTCGCCCTTCTCTTTCGTGACATAGAATTTGCCCCGTTCCCTGACGAATTCATTTTCGAGCTCTGTGATAAATTCGATGAAATCAATATCAAACTCGGGTACGGGTACGGGTTCCATGAAATCCCATGTCCTTCCCCCCTTATTTTCCGGTACGAGATACCCTGCATGGATCGTTTCGCCCCGTTCTCCTCTCATCTCGGTTATGCATGCGACAAGGTCGAGCTGAAGAAGGGCAAGGTCAGTCAAGTCCTCGCGGGAGAGAAGTTCGCCCCGAAGGTGGGTATGGATAAAACGCACTCCGCGGAACCTGGCACGGCCGGTACGTTCTGTGCTGAGCGGCGGGATCTCAATACCGCGGTTGTCCCCGACAATGACATATTCGACCATTCCCCGCCGGTTGATAATGAGGCCGATCTGGCGGGATGTTTCTTTGGAAATGTCCATGATCTGCCGGGCGAGATCGGCAGTAATGACCATGGACGGCTCAAGCCTTTTTTTGTAAAGACCGGTCAGGCGCCTTTTTATGAGATGGTTGAGTCCCTGGGTGTTTCCGTAGATCTCTATCGGCATGCCTCTAGCCTACCTCTACGCCTTCGTGACCAATTCCGGGTCAATTTCCATGCGGGCGCAATAATCGACACCCTCGAGAAGGATGGCAATTCTTTCCCTGCCATCGAGCTCTTTTTCAAAAATACCGCTGAAACCTTTGAACGGACCTTCCTGTATAATGATCTTTTCGCCTTTCTGAAAGGTTTTTTTCTCAATTGTGGCCACGCCTTCGACGAGCCGTTCCCGGATAAAATCGATCAGCCTTTCCTGGAGGGGGATTATGCGGCCGTTGAAGTTAACAATGGTCTTTATCCCGCGCGTATATTTCACGAGGCGGTATTCGTCGACAGGATGAAATTTCACAAAGATGTATCCCGGGAACATGGGTTCTATGGTATCCGTAAATTTTCCCTCTTTCCATCGCCTGAAGAGAAGCTTGGGAGCGAGAACCTCTATGCCTCCCTGCTCGAGGTTCATGGCCGAGCGTTCTTCGTTGCGGGCTTTCGTACTTACTACGTACCACTGTTTACTTTCCATGTTTTATTATCGTTTATAAACTCGCATTTTTCAAGATAATCAGCGGTAGGGCAGCGCCTCAAGCTATTGACAGGTCACGATCTGTCGTTTAACATAACTACTTGAATTACATTGGAATAGTGCATGGCTGACGAAGACCTCTCAAAACTGAAGATTGACAAGACGCAGCCGGCGTTCAAAAGACCGGCAAGGCGAAGGAAAAGCACGTATATTATTGCCGGTACCGTGCTTGCGATACTGATCATCCTTGCCGCGGCAGGTGTTTTTTCACCGGCTGTACGGGTCGATGTCGTGAGCATCCAGCAGTTTTATCCGGCCCAGTCCTTCACGCTCCTTAACGCGAGCGGCTACGTCGTGCCGCAGAGAAAGGCTGCAGTGGCGTCAAAGATCACGGCACGACTCCAGGAATTGTTCGTTGAAGAAGGTACAAGGGTAAAGAAAGACCAGATCCTGGCCCGCCTCGAAAATGCAGACCTCGCGGCCACCTTGAGGCAGGCAGAGGCCAATCTCGGCGTTGCCCGCTCATCCGTCGATCAGGCAAGTGCCGAGCTCAATGATGCCGAGGTGAACTTCGAGCGGGAAAAACGCCTCCTTGCGAAGGAATTTACGACCCGGTCCGTCTACGACGCCGCCGAGTCGAGATACAAGAAGGCGCTTGCCGGTGTCTCGGGTGCGCGCTCACAGGTAAGGGCAAAGGAGGCCGCTGTCAGGGAGGCGAAGGTATCCCTGGAGTATACGTATATACGGGCCCCGTTCGACGGCGTCGTCCTCACGAAAAATGCCGATATCGGCGATATCGTGACCCCTATCGGAGCGGCAAGCACGGCAAAAGCCGCTGTTGTCGCGCTTGCGGACATGTCGACGCTGAAAGTCGAAGCCGATGTTTCGGAATCGAACCTGGCTAAACTGAAACTGGGCCAGCCGTGTCAAATACAGCTTGATGCGATACCGGACACGCGTTTCGACGGGTCGGTCCATATGATCGTTCCGACTGCGGACAGGACGAAAGCGACAGTTATGGTCAAGGTAAATTTTACCCGGCTTGATGCCAGGATACTGCCCGAAATGAGTGCAAAGGTCGCTTTCCTGTCCCGCGAGGTCACCGAGCGCGAGAAGGCGCCGCGGACCGCGGTCAATCGCAAAGCCGTTGTCGAAAAGAACGGAAGGAAATACATTTTCGCCATCCGGCAGGGACGAGCGGTATTAACGGAGATCACCACGCAGGACACATTCGGCGATATGGTCGAGATAAAAAGCGGCGCGGCGTCCGGCGAAAAAGTCGTTCTCAACCCTTCAGCGCGTCTCGCGAACGGTTCCCGGGTAAAAGTAAACGAATAATGGAACCCGGGATAATAGTCTCCATATTAAACCTTCATAAATCCTATCATCGAGGAGACCAGGTGATCCCGGTCCTCAGCGATATTTCATTCGATATTTCAGAGGGCGAATTCCTTGCCCTTATGGGGCCGTCAGGCTCAGGCAAGAGCACGCTTCTTAACCTGATCGCCGGCATTGATCAGCCGGACAGCGGGTCGATCATGATTGGCGGGATCGATGTCACGACAATGTCGGAAACCGAACTGGCACACTGGCGGGCCCTTAACGTAGGCTTCATTTTTCAATTCTACAACCTTATTCCCGTCCTGACCGCCTTCGAGAACGTGGAACTGCCGCTCATTTTGACATCGCTTTCCCGCGACGAGCGCAGGGAGCATGTCGAGATGGCCCTCAAGGTCGTCGGGCTTTCGGACAGGATGGACCATTATCCGGGGCAGCTTTCAGGGGGCCAGGAGCAGAGGGTCGCGATAGCCCGTGCAATCGTGACCGACCCGGCCATACTGGTTGCCGACGAACCGACAGGAGATCTCGACAGGGTCTCCGCTGAAGAGATAATGGACCTGATGGACCGGCTCAACAGGGAGTCAAAAAAGACAATCATAATGGTCACCCATGACCCGCGGGCTGCAAAAAAGGCCCATGTAGTAAGGCACCTCGACAAAGGGATCCTGACCAATGCACATTCTCAAGATACTCTTTAAGAATGCATTCCGGCATAAGCTCCGGACCGGTCTTACCATAATTTCCATCATGATAGCGCTTCTCGCGTTCGGGCTTTTGAGGACTGTCATTAATGCCTGGTACGCGGGTGTTGAGGCATCCTCGGCATACCGCCTGGTAACCCGGAACGCGGTCTCGATAATATTCCCTCTTCCATTTTCCTACAAAGACAAAATACGCCAGGTGGATGGTGTATCGGAGGTCTCCTGGGGGAACTGGTTCGGCGGCATCTATATCGATGAAAAGAATTTTTTTGCAAATTTTGCTGTTGATGCACGGACATATTTTGACCTTTACCGCGAGTACGGTATTTCCGATGATCAAAAAACGGCATTTATGCGGGACCGCAAGGGTTTCGTTGCGGGACGCAAGCTGGCCCAACGGTTTGGATGGAAGATCGGCGACACGGTTGTCCTTAAGGGGACGATCTTCCCCGGCAACTGGGAATTTGTCATGCGCGGCATCTACCGCGGACGAGACCCGAATGCCGACGAAACGGTGTTCGTATTTCACTGGGATTACCTCAATGAGTCTTTGAAGAAAGCATCCTCCACGCGTGTCGATCAGGTAGGTTTTTATATGGTCGGGATCAGGGACCCTTCCCGGGCGATCTCGACAGCCGATTCTGTCGACAGCCTTTTCAAGAACTCTTACGCCGAAACGATCACGGAGACGGAGAAAGCCTTTACCCTCGGTTTTGTCGCCATGTCGGACGCCATAATCACGGCGATCGAGCTTGTATCTTTCGTTGTCATCATCATTATTCTTGCGGTTGTCGCAAACACCGTTGCGATGGCCGTCCGGGAAAGAACGAATGAATACGCTGTTTTCAAGACCCTGGGCTTCGGAGGGTGGCGCATCTCGGGGCTCATCCTTGGGGAATCTATCGTCATCACAATGATGGGTTGTGCCTTCGGCATTGCGGCGACATATCCCGCGGCGGAAGCCTTCGGCAAGGCAATGGGTGCGTATTTTCCCGTGTTCCATGTAAGCTTAAGAACGATCGTGCTGGATGTTGTGTTCTCGCTCACTGTCGGTATCCTGGCCTCCCTGATACCGATATACCGCACATTGAAGATGCGGATCGCCGACGGGTTAAGGATGGTGGAATGAAGGGGATCCCGTTTGCATACAGCTTGAGGAATCTCTGGACCAGGCGGCTTACGACGATCCTTACCATTTCAGGCATGGCGCTTGTTGTCTTTGTCTTTACAACGATCCTGATGCTCGCCGAAGGCCTCCAGAAGACCCTTGTCGAGACAGGATCGTACGATAATGCCGTTATCATACGCAAGGGCTCGGGATCGGAGGTGCAAAGCTGGGTCGACCGGGCGCAGGCGGGGATCATAGAAACCGATCCGCTTGTTGCAACAGGTTCTGATGGAAAGCCCCTTGTTGCCCGGGAGCTTGTCGTTCTTATAGGGCTTCCGAAGAAGGATACCGGGAAGACATCAAACGTGACCATCCGCGGCATAAGCGAGGCGTCTCTTGCCCTGCGTCCGCAGGTCGTCCTGATACGCGGCAGAATGCCGAAGATGGGTTCATCGGAGGTCGTTGTCGGATCGAGCGTCGCACGGCGCTTTAAAGGCGCGGACCTCGACGGGGAGTTGCGTTTCGGGATGCGGCAATGGAGAATTGTCGGAATCTTTGATGCGGGGAATACCGGTTTCACGTCCGAGATATGGGGAGATGTTGAACAGCTCATGCCGGCTTTCAGGCGGCCGGTCTTTTCATCGATGATCCTTCGCATGAGCGATCCCTCGCAATTTGACGCGCTCAAGATGAGGATCGAGACGAATC
>CAIQJW010000148.1 GCA_903872255.1 uncultured delta proteobacterium
ACAACCTACAAAAAGGATGATCGCCGAGGCCGCGTAGGCGAACTTCTTGAAATAACCAAGGGTTTCCATGCGGCCTTTAACGACCTGCATGATAGGGATGACATCGGCCTGCGGGAGGACGCCGGCGATCTGACTTACCATGTCTTCAAGCGGGCATGTTGAGCACAGGGCCGCGATCTCAACCATGGAAACCTTCCCCTCCTTGTTCAGGATGCGCTGCGCCGTGCCAAGGGGCATAAAAATGAGCCCATCGTCCTGAGAACCCGTACGTTCCAGTATGCCTGTCACGGGGTATTCACGGGAATTCACTTTGAGGGATTCACCTTGTTTTATCCGGAGCGACCTTGCAAGGTCATATCCTACAACGATCTCGTCGCCTTTCGGCTCCGAACCCTTTATCTTCCACCAGGCCTTGATGATCTTCGCCGCGGCAAAATCGGTGCCGATGAGGAGGATTCGCTTGTCACCTATCGTGACGGGTCCAAGGACGGTGGGGCCAATCGCCCCTATGTTGCCCGCGTTTTTGATGGTCTTGATCTTCTCGAGTTCCTTCTCTTCAATTTGGGCCATGTCGAAGGAAACCCCGCCGAGTGATAGCCCTCCGTACGAGAGCGAAATATTCTCGGTATGGGGAGTGACGATGATGTTGGCCCCGTAGAGATCGACCTTATCGTGTATGTCCCGCTTCATCGCGTCGATAAAGCTTATCATCGCGACAACCGAGGCAACCCCGATGAGAAGCCCGGCCAGAATTAAACCGGCCTTTGTCTTTCTTCTTCTCAAGTTTGTGAGGGCTATGTGAATGAGCGTCATCACTTGCCTCCCTTGAAATATCCGGCGCCTTCCTGGATGTCCTTTTCCCGGATCGTGACGGTGCTTCCTGTTATCTCGCGCTTAAGGGGCGCGGGGTTGCATCCCCCCGCCACCTCGTTTACCCTGGTTGTCTGGAACTTTTTGCCGCAATTTTTACAAACCATGAAGTCATCCTTCTGCTGGTACCCCTTGTTGGCTCGCCAGCAGACGTCGCAGGCATCGAAGGCCGACCTTATGACACCGTCCGAGCTTTTTATTATGAAATACCTTATGGTCGTTCCGTCATGAGACCGGTAGTTGTAAAAGCGGGCTTTTCCGTCATCGAAGAGTTTTGTCGGGTATACAGCATCCGCCGCCAACAATGATGAGGAAAGCATTACCGTTAAGCTGATGAGTAAAAGAAACGCAAGAGTTGCCCGTTTCATTTGAGCCTCCTTGGCCGTCAATGGTTGCCCCGCGATAAGTCTGTAGAAGCCCGCCCGGGTCGGCTTAAACTCAGAACCGGGATATCGCAGGTGTTCGCAAATACAGATATTGAAAGTGTTAGCGCAGGAGACTTGTGTTGATAAGGTAGATCGCGCAGGATGGCGCTCGCGCAAAATTATCACAGCGAAATTTAGATAGCGCGATACGTTCCGGATCATCGGGGTTTTCGGTACAGGATCCTATGGAACAAAACACGGGATCCGGCAGATAGGAGGATCCGACCATGTAGTCCCGGGGTAAAGAACCATCTTGTTTTATCTCATCCGGACATGACCCGTTTTCTCCGCAGCAGCAGCCTTTCTGCGAAACGAATGTCCTTGCAGGTTCAGAAACTATTGAGCCGCAACAGGCGCCCGCCGCCGAACAGTTCGCTGCCCAGGTCACGAGAATACTTAAGATGACAAAGGGAATGATCGTTTTGAAGAATGTCTTCATCGTTATAGGAGTATAAAAAACATCTTGACGTATGTCAAGGCACTATCTATACTAATCCTATTCCATTAGTAGGTGATTAAAAATGAAGGTATCCACAAAAGGAAGGTATGGACTGCGGGCAATGATCGATCTTGCGTCGAACACCGTAAACGGGATCCCGGTGTTTCTTTCCGAGATTGCCCGCAGACAGACGTTCAGGGACGTTCCCAAAAAAACAAATAACTCTCAAAGCCACCGCTTTTCCTGTCTCGTTCATCAAATTGTTTACCCAGACATGGAACACTTTCGATTTAGAAAAGTAATACATCGACCTTTTCCGGATTTAGTGTTCGTGGTTGACCGGATTTTACATCCCAGATATCCCATAACGCGGAGGTCATTGAGAGGCAACGTTTTTTGAGCTTTGTTATACACTCTTTTGATAATGTGAAGCATACAAATCGACAATCTCTCTTATCATTTTCTGATAGGATGTCCGATTTTTCTTAGCCTGCTTCTTAAAGAAATCAATACTCGATTTCTTGAGCAAAATAGTGACTTTTACGTTATCTTCCTTCAATACCAACTGATCCGGTGATGGAAGAAAATCTTTGACGATTCTCAACTCACCCATAGGCTCATTAGTGTATCTTGTTTTGTTCTTCATAGACTTTCCTTCCTTGTCTCCAGTACCCGGCACCGTAAATTCGAATTACATCACCACGATAGGTAAACCTGACAGTCATAATGCTATCATCAACTTGCCCCATGCAATAAAACCGGTCTTCCTCCGAACTATGAGCAACATCCTCCGCGATAACACGTTGAGGGTCAAGAAATGCTTTCTGTGCCGTAACAAAAGAGACGCCATGTTTGATCTGGTTTTCTTTATCCTTTTCCTCGTCCCACTCAAATTTTGTTCTTTTCACAAGTATATTATATCAAACACTTGAGTAGATAGGCAATATATATGTATGGT
>CAIQJW010000149.1 GCA_903872255.1 uncultured delta proteobacterium
CCAGGAGGGTATCTTCCCCGCGAAGCAGGATGCCCTTGGGCCCCGGGACAATTTCACCGATATTTGCCCGCGTGAAGAGAACGCCCTTTTCCTGGGTGTCCTCGAAAAACTCCTCGCCTCCGCGAGGATGGGCACGCATATCCATGTAAAACGATTCCACGTAGGAATCGGCGTATTTCTCTTTGAGCCCCTCGGCCGCCCGAAGGGCGTTGATGCAGCATATGCGCGAGCAGTACGGCCTGCCGATCTGCTCATCCCGCGATCCGATGCAGTGAAGAATTGCGACCCTGGGTTTTTCGGGCAATGCGAGAGTGTCGCCCGACCTTTCAAGATCAAGGGTCGTCACGATGCGCGGGTCCCTGCCATACCCAAGCTCCGGTTTTATCTCGGGATCGAACGGGGAGAATCCTATCGACACGACGACCCCGCCTGCCATGATCTTCTTTTCACCATCCGGGGTATCGAGGGTGGCCTGGTAATTCCCGAAGAAACCTTCAAAATTAGAGAGCCTGGACGAGGTGAAGACCTCCACGTTGTCGCGCTCTTTCAGTTCATTCTCCATTTGAGCGATTATGTCGGCGCCGTCCACCCGCGACGGCCATACGCTCTTGAGTTCACGGACGCGGCCGCCAAGCCGGGCGGTCTCCTCAAGGAGGTAGACCTGCATGCCCATCTTCGAGAGAAATATCGCCGCGCTCAATCCCGACACACCGCCGCCGATAACAAGGGCAGACTTGTTGACATCGACCTGTTTCTCTTCAAGGGGAACATAGTGGGCTGCACCGTACAAGCCCGACAGAATGAGCCTCTTCGCCTTTTCCGTGTTCTGATCGATATCGTCACCGACCCAACTGCAATGCTCGCGGATACTGACCCTCCTTAAGAGAAACGGGTTCACATCTTTCTTTCTCAGGAGGTCTTTGAAGAGTTCGCCATGCAATGAAGGGGCACATGACGCAACAATTACCCGGTCGAGACCGTGTTTCTCGATGCTGTCCGTGATCATGTTCTGCCCGGGCTCGGAACATAAAAAGGGATAATCCTCCGAAACGATCACCTGAGGGTATTTCCTGAAATATTCACTTAAACCTGTCACATCGACCGTGTGTTTGATGTTGTGCCCGCAATGGCAGATGAATATGCCTGTCTTCATGAGGCTTCCTTCCCGATATATTCCATGCACCGTGACGCCGCCTCGCCTCCTGATGCCACGGTGTCGGGCACGTCCTTCGGGCCCGATCCCATGCCGCAGACAAAGATGCCGTCAACATTTGTTTTTGACGGGGTGATTGCGTCGACGTTGATAAATCCGTAATCGTCACGCTCGACACAAAGAAGTTCGCACAGGGTTTCGGTTGCCTTGCGCGGCCTCACCCCTGTCGCGAGGATGACCATATCCGCTTCAATGTCCCGCATCTCGCCGCTTAAGATGTCTTCGACCCGGACGATGAGGCATCCGTTCCCCTCTATGACCTCTCCGGGTATCCCCCGGATGTACAGGGCCCCGTTCTCCTGCGTGGTTTTGTAGAACTCATCATAGCCCTTGCCGTATGCCCTCACATCTATGTACGACACATAAACCTCCGAGTCTTTTATCCGGTCACGCACGATCGAGGCGTGTTTTGCGGTGTACATGCAGCACACCCGCGAGCAATACCGGGCACCGCTCTGACGGTCCCGCGAGCCGACGCACTGGATAAAGTAGAAGCGCTTCGGCTTCTTGCCATTTAGCTGGATATCGCCGCCTGTCGGCCCCGTGACCGAACATATCCTTTCGAATTCCAGGCCGGTCACGACCCCGCTTAAAGTCCCGTAACCAAGTTCTTTCTTCTCCGTCGGGTCGTAGACATCAAAACCCGGGGCAAGGACAATGCTGTCAAAGAACATCTCCATATCTTCGCCGGGGTCCTCGAAATTGATCGCGCCCGTCTCGCATGCGTCGATGCAGGCCTTTTTGCACTTGCCCTTCGACAGGAACAGGCAGCGCTCCGGGTCAACGATGTATTTCTGCGGTATGGCCTGGGGAAAAGGCATGTAGATCGCCGCCCTTTTTCCGAGCATCATGTTGAACTCGTGCGGTATCCTGCCTTTCATGACACACGCTTCGGAACACATCCCGCAGGCCGTGCATTTCTTTGCATCGACAAAACGCGGGTTCTTCCTTATGCCGACCAGGAACCCCGGCCCCTTGTGCGCCATATGCGTGACATGCGACACCGTCATAAGGTCGATATTGTGACTAAGAGAGACCTCGACCATTTTCGGCGACAGCGTGCACGTCGAGCAGTCAAGCGTGGGGAATGTTTTGTCGAGCTGGATCATTCTGCCGCCGATCGACGGGCCCGCCTCCAGCATCGTCACCCTGATGCCGCAGGATGCGAGCTCGAGGGCGGCGGTGATCCCGCCGATCCCTCCGCCCACAACAAGCACGTTTTTTTCGCTGTTGTCCATCTAACCGTTCACGATCTCTTTCAGTTTGTCCCTAACTTTATGAATATCGGCTATGATCCCGAAATGCGCGTACTGAAAGATCGGGGCCTCCGTATCCTTGTTGACGGCTATGATGCAGTCGGAATCCTTCATCCCGGCTATATGCTGAAATGCCCCGGATATACCCATGGCGAGGTAGACCTTCGGCTTCACGGTCTTTCCTGACGTTCCGACCTGCCGCGGTTTGGGGAGCCACATTTTGTCGATGACCGGACGTGATCCGGAAAGCACCGCCTTAAGCTTATTGGCAAGGTCCTCGTATGCGGGTATCTCATCCTTGTTGCCGATGCCTCTGCCGACGGACAGAAGGAAATCGGCTTTCGTGATATCAATGTCCGACTTCTCTTCTTCGACATATTCGATAAAGACGCGGCCCTCGGTTTCGGCAATGCCGCTGAGTTCCTCGATCTTCGCGGCAACGGATCTCTCGGCCGCGCATTCCTTGAAGCTGCCGCTTCTTACGGTCAATACCACGGCCGCGCCGCCTGCCGGTTTGAACTCACCGAACACCTTGTCGGAATAATAGCTTTTGTAAAATATGCCTTTGTCCTTATCATATGCACTGACATCGGTTATAACCGGAAGTCCGAAGAACCCGGCGGAATATGGAGCGCATTCCATGCCGGACGATGACTGGGTGAAGATGAGGTAGTCGGGTTTTCCCCGGCCTGCGAATATCTGCTCCAGCATTTTCGTCAAATTCAACGGGTTCAGAAAGGTCTCTTCGGCCGTTTTAGCCCTTACAATTGTGTCGGCGATCTTCTCCGGTATCTGATATGGCCCCTCGGGGACAAAAAGTACCGTTTCTTTACCGAGAAGGGCTGCCAGACCGACGGAATCGAGGTTTCTCTCTTCGAACACGCCGCGTCTTACCTCTGCCACGATCAATGCGTAACTCATTGGTACACCCCCTTCTCTTTGAGAATTCCCAGAAGTTGGCCGCACATAACGTCAAGCTCGCCGGCCAGCATCGTTGCGCCGCCCTTTTTCGCCGGATATGTCCACCTGACTATCTCGATCCCCGGTGCGTTTTCCGCCGGGTAGTCCGCCGCCTTGAAAACCTTGCGCTCCACCTTGGATGCCTTGCGGATACCCATGATGGACACATATCTCGGTTCGTTGATCCCGCTCTGTATTGACAGCACGCAGGGAACTGCGAGCTTGACCCGCTCCTGCAGGCCGCCTTCGAGCTCCCGCCGGATTATCATATGGTCTTTCTCGATGGCGTCTATGCCGATGACCATCGAGGAATACGGCAACCCTAAGATGGCGCCCAGGATCCCGCCGACGCAGCCGAACTGGTCATCTTCCGACTGAACCCCGGTAAAGATGACGTCGAACGGAACATTTTCTTTTTTAATAAAGTTAAGGATCAACCGGCTTCGGGCACCGGGATCATGCATGACCGCGTCGCTTTCGATGAGAAAACCATCCTTCGCTCCCATCGCGATGGCCCGGCGAAGGACCTCGTCCGATTCGGCATCTCCGATCGATATTGCCGTTACGGTGCCGCCTTCCTTTTCAACGATCCTGACGGCCTCTTCTACGGAGTAATTGTCCCAATCGTTGATCTTGAACGGCACCTTGGAAAGATCTACGGCGGCGCCTTCATCGCGGATCCGCAGTTCCTCTTCCTGGGTTGCAGCGACCCTTTTCGTAAATACAAGGATATTCATTATATAACCTCCACCAAAATTTCTGACAGCTCCTTTACCGCTAAACCTTTTTCCGTCGCCGGGTCTTCAAGCGTCATGACACAAAACGGACACGCGGCGGCTATGATCTCCGCTCCCAACATCCCGGCATCTATCACCCGCACCTCGGCATTTCGCTGGTACACGCTTTCGACCTCGAAGAACATCCTGCCGCCGCCGCCTTCACAGCACAGCGATGTCTCGCGCGACCGGGAGAACTCCAAAAGTTCGAGGCCGGGCACTGCCTTTAAGATCGAGCGGGGCTCGTCGAAGATGCCATTTTGCTTACCCAGAAAGCACGGATCATGATAGACAACTTTTTTCTCGAACGATCCCGGAAAGGCCAGGCTGCCGTCGGCGATCATCCGGGCAAGCACTTCCGTGTAATGGGACACCTTTATGCCCGTGTTGCCGTATTCTTTTTTCAGGGCATTCATGCAGTGAGGGGACAATGTCACGATCTCCTTGACGCCGTACTCCTTGAACGTCCCGAGGTTTTCCTCCTGAAGCTCCTCGAAAAGCCCGGATTCGCCGATCCTTCGGATCTCATTACCGCAGCACGCCTCTTCCTCGCCAAGTATCCCGAATTCCATACCGCCCGCCCGAAGGAGTTTCGCAACATTGACGGGGATCACCATGCACCGCGGGTCGTACGCCTGAATACAGCACACGAAAAGCAGCCTTTTGCTCTCGGTCTTGGAAACGTGAGGTATTTCAAAACCAGCCTTCTCTACCCAGTCGGCCCTTTTATTCCGTGACCGTCCCCAGGGGTTTTTCTGGACGAACGTATTCTCAAGCGCCTTTTGGATCGTGACCGGTATATCCCCATCTTCGACAAGCTTAGATCGCAGCTCTATGATCACCTCGGACGGCTTTACATCCCTCGGGCACCTTAAGCTGCATGCCCCGCATGATGTGCAGTACCAGGGAAGCGCTTCATCGATATTTGATTTGAACTGGGTTTTTCTAACGAGCATCCTTACGTTGAAGGGTGTTTTCCCGGATTCGGGGCATCCTCCCGTACATTTGCCGCACTGAATACACGTCAAAACCCGCGTTGCAGTCTGTTCAGGCATTATTTCCGACCCCGCTTGACCGAATACTCTTACGATCATTTATTATATCCATGGCTTCACTATGATATGCAATGAGAATACCACAGAGTGAATTCGTTAAATGCCAAATCATTATCGCATGTTATCATAGCCATCCCGAAATTATAATTCCTTTTTATATGTCTATTTTGGTGACAAGTGTATCCTTTTGATACGATATGATATACTCTAATTGCAATGCGGCCAAAGAGCATGAAGCCTGTCCCTAAACCCGACAGAGGGTATGAGAGCGAGATGCTGTTCAGGGACCTCGCAGAAAAATCTCTCGTCGGCATTTACCTTATTCAGGATGATATCTTCCGGTATACAAACGAAAGGATGGGCAATATATTCGGGTATTCTGTCGATGAGATCATCGACAGAATGGGCCCTCAACATCTTGTCCTTCCAGATGATTGGGCGCTGGTCGATCAGAACATCCACCGCAGGATAACAGGAAACCTCAAGTCTATCCATTACGAGTTCCGGGGTATCAAAAAGAACAGGGACATCATCGATATAGAGGCATACGGCTATGCCACGACCTATCACGGCAGATCCGCCGTCATCGGGACCCTTCTCGACATAACCAAGAAAAAGCGCTCCGATCTTTTGATCAAGCAGGCCGAGCAACTCTACCGCGGCATCTTTGAAAATGCGATCGAGGGCATCTTTCAGACAACGGTGGACGGAAAGATGATCGCTTCCAACCCGGCCCTTGCGACAATGCTCGGATACAGGTCCCCCGAGGAATACATTGCGTCCGTTTCCGACCTGAAGAGCCAGCATTATGTAGATCCTGGCCTTCGTCAGACATTCATAGATACTGTCGAGCGTCACGGCATCGCAAAGAACTTCGAATGCCAGTTATACAAGAAGAACGGGGATATGCTCTGGGTCGTCATGAACGCTCGAGCCGTCCGCAACCCTGACGGCTCGACCAAGTATTACGAGGGGACCATAGAGGACATTACGGAGCAGAAGAAAGCGGCCGACAGGCTGAACAGGCTGAATGAGTTCAACGCCGCCATTATCGACAACGCCCCGGTTGCCATCTTTACCCTTGATAAAAAAGGCCGGTTCACAAGTGTAAACCCCGCGCTTGCGGAGCTTTCCGGCCTCGGGGACCGCGCCGCGGAAAAATTGCTCGGTTTCAACTGGCTTAACAATTCATTCACGATAAAATCGGGCCTTGCGAAGCACATCAAAAAGGGGCTTCAGGGGGAGCCGTTCCAATTGTGGGATTTCCCTTTCATGACATATAAAGGGGACCGCAGCATTTATATGGATTTTAAAGGAGTGCCCCTGCGGGGCCGCACGGGCGGTATAGACGGCCTTTTGTGTATTATTGAAGAAACGACGGACCGGGTAAAAACACGTGCGAAACTCATGCAGGACACAAAGATTTCGGCGATCGGAAGGCTGGCCGCCGGCGCCGCCCATGAGCTCAATAACCCTCTCGCCACACTTGTTGCCTTCGCGGAGATCGCAGCCGATATTGTCGAATCATATAAGCGCGATAACAATGCCCCCCTCGATGCCGGCCAGCTCGCATACTGCCTGGACATTGTCCAGCAGCAGGCTTTCAGGTGCAAAAACGTCATAAGCGACCTCTTGAACCTCTCCCGCAAAGACGGTCTTGAGATCGTCGCCGTGGATGTAAACAACCTGATCGAGATCATCGTGGGATCGATCAATTTTGACACACGGGGAGCCGTGATTGAGAGCGAGCTTATGCCTTCGCTTCCTCAGGCCCGGGCCGACCTAAGCGCATTGCGGCAGGTCCTGGTGAACCTGCTACACAATGCAATGGATGCGGTCGAAGGAAGAATGGATGCAACCATCTGGGTGCGCACCTATTTCGATAAGGGCATGCTGAATATAGAGGTGAGTGATAACGGTACCGGGATACCCCACACTATCCTTGAAAAGATATTTGAGCCTTTTTTTACAACAAAGGAGACCGAGAAAGGGATCGGGCTCGGGTTATCACTGTCCTTTGAATTTGTTAAGAGCATGGACGGAACCATAAACGTAAAGAGCGAACCGGGATGCGGCACGACATTTAATGTCACTTTACCGGTTAGCGATCCGGGGAGATGATGCGTATGATCAAGGTACTGATCGTCGATGATGAATCGAAGCTTGTCGAGGCATTTATCATGCAGCTTACAAAAGAAGGCATGAAGGTATCGGGAGTGTTCACTGCCGCCGATGCACTGGCGACCCTCAGGAAGGAGTCGTTTGACGTCGCCGTGGTCGATATCAGGCTCCCCGACATGGATGGCGTGAATCTACTCCTTAAGATAAAGCAGGCCGAACCCGGCATCGAGGTGATCATGCTCACCGGCTTTGCGTCGGTTGATACGGCGATCCGTTCCATGAAGCTCGGTGCATATGACTACCTGACAAAGCCCTGTAAATTAGCCGAACTGGCAGCAATTATAGCAAAGGCGTTCGAGAAAAAGTCTCTTGCAGAGAATAATCTTGTTCTGAAAGAACATTTAATGAGGGTCGCTGTTCACGATAATTTCATCGGCGAAAGCAAGGCCATGAAAAAAGTGAAGGAATTGATATCAATTGTAGCTCCCTCG
The DNA here is from genome assembly GCA_903872255.1 of uncultured delta proteobacterium. Lineage (GTDB taxonomy): Bacteria > Desulfobacterota > Syntrophorhabdia > Syntrophorhabdales > Syntrophorhabdaceae > Delta-02. The sequence continues at coordinate 7,873 of CAIQJW010000149.1, forward strand.
AATACCACCGTACTGATACAGGGAGAGACCGGTACGGGAAAAGAGGTTGCCGCACGGGCCACACATGACTTAAGTCCCCGCGCCGCAAACCCTTTTGTCGCCATTAATTCGAGTGCATTGCAGGAGACGATCCTTGAAAGCGAGCTTTTCGGGTATAAAAAAGGGGCATTTACCGGCGCTCAGTCGGATAAGCTCGGCCTTCTCGATATAGCCAACAACGGCACCCTGTTCGTCGACGAGATAGGCGATATGGGGCTCGCGATACAGGCCAAACTCTTGAGAGTCCTTGAAACGGGGACATTTATGAAGTTGGGTGATACAAAAGAGACCCGGGTAGATGTCCGTTTTATCTTTGCAACCAATAAAGACCTTAAGGAAGAGATGGAAGAGAAGAAATTCAGGAATGACCTGTTCTTCCGGATCAACACCTTTATTATTACGCTGCCGCCGCTTCGCGACAAAAAAGAGGACATACGGTTGATCGTCGATTATTTTCTCGACAAATTCTGCGGCGGCGGGAAGAAACATCTCTCGCCCAGGGCTTTCGATACCTTCATGGCCTACGAGTGGCCGGGAAATGTGCGTGAACTCGTCAACGTTATCGAACGATCCGTGTTGATCAGCGGAAAACGCGCGGAGATACTATCGGAAGATTTTCCGGAGAGCCTGTTCAAGGAGGTCCGGCCCGACAGGGCGCCCCTTGATCTTCCCCCGGCTTCGGCTGCGGTCGACCTCACCAGCATGGAAGACGAGCATATCCGCAATGTCCTTGAGTCGGTTGACGGCAATAAATCGGAAGCGGCCCGCCTTCTGGGGATAAGCAGAAAGAAACTTTACAGCAGGATCGGGAAAAACAGGAAAAAATAAACCCTCATCCCGGACGAGTGGAGACTGTGTCGCAAACATTTTCCGCCGGAAACGTGCAAAGCACCGGAATAAACCACCGTCCGTCATTCCCGCGAAAGC